>DAIQAW010000012.1:0-7945 GCA_036781465.1 Candidatus Aquirickettsiella sp. | reverse complement strand
ACTAATTTGCAGTCCGTTGATTTTTCTGGTTTTAATTTCAAAAAAGTTTCTTTTAAAAAAGCGAACTTACAAAATGTGAACTTTAATCGCGCAAATCTCAAGGCTGCGGATTTGAGAAACTGTGATTTATCAACAGCGCATTTAGAAGAAGCCAATGTAGCAGCGGCAAAAATTGATGGTCTTCAACTCTGTAGCAAGCAATTATTCCAATTTTATGAACAAAATCATAGAGATTTTTCAAAAGTACGTTTAGTAGGCCTGTTAGAGGAGGGATTCAGTGAGCGCTTATTGACAGGAGCAAAATTATCACCACAGATTTTTGAACACCTGATTGCTCAGGGGTTCAAAAATTTTCAAGCTGTTGATTTAACCACTATTCCTCATGAATTAGTGATGCAACATTCTATTCGGAACGATCTTTTTTTTGACCAAGCACTATTATCAAGAGCTTCTGATTTAATAACCCTCTGTTCAGAAACGGGAGAAACCTCTTCAAGAAAAAAACGTGAAATTCCTTGTTTAGAACAGAAAGAGATAGAAGAGGTTATGGAAATTTACGCAGGAGAATGGACGGGTAACATTCATAGTCAAAGATTTCTTTCTGCTATGAGGAAGTTACCGGAAGAGAAACGTGTGCAGCTCATCCGATATATAAGTAACAAACCCATCCTAGGTCCAAACGAATCGGAAGTTAAGCAACTGATACATCAAGAAAGGATACAAGCCCATTTTACTCGGTTGACTCGAATTTCTAATGCTATCACCCATGGTTTGATAACTAAGAATATAGTGAGGGATTTTCTAAGTGGAAATTACCAAGGATTAGCGGTTAATTTCGGCTTTATAGGCGGAGAGCATCTATTAGGAAAGCTTTCTGAGGCGAGTTTTGCAAATGGTGAAAAATGGTTATTAGTCGCAAGAAAACAATGGCTAGGTCGTTTCTTGAAAATGGCGGCGCCTTTTTTAGAGCGAGGCAGCATGCTCTTTATAATTTTTAGCATGAAGGAGCTGCGAATCAATGATCCCGATGGTCTAGTGGATTTTATCTCAAATACTGCTTATTTATCGACAGAGTTTTTACAGTTTTATGCAGGGGTGATGAGGGCTGTAGGACTCTACACGGGTGCGGCGATTAACACCGTGGGAATGACGGTAGGCACGTTGTTATTTTTGGGAACTGATATTTATAAGGCGGTTAAAAAAGTTGAGAGAATGAATGTAGCATTGAGGCTAACAGGCGGAGAAAAGACTCTCGAAGGAATACGTAGCTTTCTAGGAATGAATCCCCAAGCTTATCTACAAGAACTTATCGATAAAAAACAAGTTATTAACCAATTAGTGCAACAAGCATTAATGTTTTTAAATCGGCATCCTTTTTTGCAAGCTTATGTATTTCCTACAGGGACTATGGTACAAGATTGTCCTAAATATCCGTTAACAAGTAAACTAATGTTACATAAGGCATGTGATATCTTCTTGAAGATTATTTCTTTTGGTCGAGATAAAGGTAGGACCTGTGATGAAGAAGTCTCAATTGAGGCGTCTGATCCGCAGTGCAATCGTCAACACTATCAAACTGATTTGAATAATGTAGTATTACTAGATAAAAAAAGAGCAAACAAAAGAGTGTATTTTAGAGAATCTCAAACTCCAATAATACGCAGAAATAGATTCAATATAGGATATAAAGCCAAGTCAACTATAAATTGGGGTCGACTCAAACCAGACAATGCCTTTTGTTTTCCAAGAGGAGAGGAACAAGCAACAGAATTCCTTTATACGTGTAAAAAAGCGCTAGGGATAGAAGTAAGCTCTAAAACAGGTAATTATACGCTAATTGAAGTGGGAGAAGGCCATGATAGAGTAACAGGATTCTTGGAAAGGCCTAATATTATTTCTGCGAGTAATGGCTATAAAACCTTGGAGGGCGGTAAAAAAGATGATCTGTTTATCTTACTCGGTGATGTTGTTGTCGGTACTATCGATGGTAAGCGAGGGACGAATACACTGGATGTAAGTAATTTCGCAGTAGCAGCGAATGGATTACAGATAGATTTTAATAAAGGATATTTAAAGCATAATTATTATACGCAGCAAACACTACAACTGAGTCATTTACAACAGATATTGGCAAGAAAAAATTTGCCAGATAGGATTACGGTTGCTTGTGATACGATTTATGTGGATGGAAATGCAGGAAAAAATCAGAGTCATCCCGATATTATTCATATACCAGCTAATTCTTGTTTTTATGATCTGCAGTTAATACTTCATGCTAATACCCAGATTGTTAATCAAGCATTAAGAGGGAATGTTTCCTATTTAGTAATGTTGCAGGAAGAAGAGGGAGAAGCATTAATTGATTTAGATCCACACAACTCAGAATTACGACACAATTTCTTTTTTAACTATACCTTGAATGATGTAGATGGTATAGAAGTGAAACCGGTTAATAATAGGAGCCAAGTGCTTACCTTGCGTTTTTTAGCTGAGAATCGTTCGAATAATGGATTTAATGTGAGTATTCCATCATCTACGCAAAACACATATACATTGGCTGATCAAATAGAAATTAAAATAGCCGAACAAAATGTTCAGATACTGCAAAAGAGTCAACAAATAGTCAGTAATTTTATTCAAAATTACATTGTTCTTGCTAGAAAGTTGCATGCATTTATTACTGTTCAAGGCAAGGATGAGTCGCTGATCATTGGAAATCGGCATCCCAATATCATGGCGAATGATCCTGAAGCACGAAAAAGTCACCTAATAGGAAATGGAGGTGAAAATGTTTATGTTATCAGCGCTCAAGAAAAAATTTACCTGCAAGTAATACTGTATCGTTATTATAGTACTAATTTTATGCAGGATACTTTGGATTTACGGTCCTTAGCACAACAGTATCAGAATCTCACTGGTGAGAGACCCCAGTTGCGTGTGCATGATAATAGTCAGAGCAATATTCTTGATGAATATGATCTACTGTTGGTTTTGCAAGCTAAATATCCGCTTGGTATGAATCAAGGACCCGATTTACCGCCTTTTTGTCAAGTTATACTAAAAAATGCCCGAGTAAGTCGATGGAATTGGTATAGAGAACTAAAGGTGATCTATGATCGAGCTCCGTTGCGTATTGAACAACACGCTTTACATCATTGGAGAATGATCCCAGAGCTACTCCAATTTGACCACACTGTAAAAAATATATTTATTTCTCCAGAAGATGTGGATATGAATACCCGCGTTCTGGTGGAAAGAAATATGGGTCCGCTAAGCTTTTTACGGGATGGAGTACGAAATGGAGAAGACTTAGCGGATCTAGTGATTACTAATATAAATCCTCAAGTTCGCGAAGAAGATTTTTGTACAGTGGTTTTGAAACGGTTTTATCAGGACGTTAAATTAAGTACCTTAACCATCGAATTTATGGACCAAACCATTGAGTTAAGGAAAAAAAGACGACATCTTGAACAAATATTGACATTATCGGAATGGCTTAAGCAAACCGAAAGAGCAGTCTATCAGACGGTATTAGGTGAAACGGTAGAAAAATCAAGCTTATTAATCCATCCTCAAATAGGAGAGGGAAATCCACTTAGAATGAATAATACACATCCAGTTCCTCTAGTAAGAGATACTCGCTCAACTGTATGGTTTTCGACGCCTGTGCGAGTAGTCGCGGTTGGAAGTGTGCTATCTGGGCTCATCGCAGTGAGTTATCTCTTTTTTGTTAAACCTTTTCTAGGAAGAAGACGCTTATCTCCAATCCAAGACGCAGCGGCGGTTGTGATTCCATTGATGGCTCAACAAGTTGTGCAACAAGCAGAAGCCATACAAAGCGATGCCAAAGCCCTGATAGCTTGTTTCAAGCCAGTTTTTAAAAATGATGAATGTACTAAAAGCCAGTTGGAGAGAGGGGAAGTGGGTTCTTGTGCGAACGGGGATACGAAAGTAGCCTGGTTTAAAGAGAAGGAAAGCGATTCTTTATCGTATGTTATTTCGGATCGTGTTAATAGTGACGCTTCTTCGGGGCGTCTATTTTTCAAAGGAGATGATTTATATTTTATTCATTCTGATCAATGTCAGCAACATATTCCTTTGGAAGGAATAAATAGTGCTTTTTTACCTGTGCTTGCGCAAGATTATTTAGTTCAGCAGTTGCTCACTTTAGTTGAGCAACAAAGACTGAGAAAACAACAGGAATATGAAGTTGCTGTGGAGCAATTTAAACAGGGAGCGAAGGTGATAGCTTGCTCTTATCTTGGTGAGCAAGTTTTAGTACACAGTCACTTGGGAGATTATTTCCGCGTTATAGGTTTAAGACTGAATTGGCAACAACGAGATGTTAGTCATTGGTCAAGTCGAATGCTAAAGTTCAGCTTCAATTACAATGTACTTTCGATCGGATCAATCAGTGGAGTTTGTCTAGAAACGGCACTGTTACATCCCTTTGTACAATTAACATTACTAAGAAATACTTATCGAGGGAAGTTGGTGATACGTTTTATAGCAGATTTATTACAGTTTGGAGTGTCTGTTTCAACGTGTACCCCTGCTTTGATTGAATTTTTATGTTATCAACATGCTTGGAGTCACGAGATAGCAGTGGGTTTACGAGGGTCATTAGCCCTGTTAGAAGTGATAAATGATCCGAGTAGTTGGTATTTAGCCGTTTGTTTGTTTATTTTACCTCAGATACCGTATCTGCTTGAAAACCTGGGGATCCCAGTAACGCGTTGTATCAGTCATACTCTGGAGATGTTAAAAAGATTTTTGCTTCCCTATAGCTTATTACTCAGTGTGCAAGAAGATCCTGAACGACTCAAAATAAAGGCAATCGATTTAGAAGCAGCGGATCAGCGAGTAAGCAAAGGTCAAGAGCGGATAGTATCTGTATATAACTTGGGAGTGGGGTTTTTTAGCAAAGCAAAGATTTCTGAAGAGAAGACCAATGATACGGAGTTTTCCCATGGGGCATCTTTCTCGGAAAGAACCCGCAAGTATTGTAAGTAACACACAGTCACTTGAAGTCACTTAACCTAAAAATAGCCGCGTTTTAATGGTGTATTTTTGCTAGCAATGTATAATCTTTAGCATTATTGACTTTAACCTTAAGGTTAAGATTAATATTTCTTCAACTTCATTAACTTTAAAACTTTACATGAATCCTATTATTACGCTGATTTATAGTTTTACTCTCAGTTTTGCACTGTTATTTGTGAGTCTGGCTGAAGCCAAAACTCAGATTATTAATTTGACCGTGGCGTATAAACAGGTCAATTTTACCGGAACGCCGACGCAAGCAATTAGCGTCAACAATCAAATTCCTGGTCCCATTTTACACCTAAAAGAAGGCCAACCGGTCCTCATTAATGTGCATAACCGACTTAATGTCGGCACGACCCTTCATTGGCATGGTTTGTTGGTTCCTTGGCAAATGGATGGGGTAAGCGGTGTGAGTCAACCACCCATACCCGCCGGCGGTTTTTTCCAATATCGTTTTACACCGCATCAATCCGGGAGTTATTGGTATCATGCCCATGACGGTTTCCAAGAGCAGCAAGGTTTGTATGGTGGTATTGTTATCGACGCTAAAACTCCCGCGGTTCATCACTATAATAAAGATTTTGTCGTTGTACTGTCTGACTGGAGCAACACACGTCCGCAGCAAATATATGCCAATCTTAAAAAAGTCGATGGCTATTATGATTCACGTTTTCCTTTACAACCTTCTCTATTCAAGTTTATTTACGATTATAGAAACGCTACGCCTTTAAAGCGCCACCAATTGTTACGTAGTTATAGAATGATGCAAAAAAGTCGTATGAATATTTATGATTATAGTGATATTGCTTACGATGCGTATTTACTGAATGGGCGCATAAGTCAACAACCTTGGACACGCAAGGTGAAATTAGGCGATACCGTTCGTCTCCGTTTTATTGGGGCAGGGGCAAGCACTAATTATAATGTTAAGCTGGATCACGGCAGGATGAAAATTGTTCAAATCGATGGTAATAACATTAAACCTTTTACAGTCGAACACTTCAAGATTGAACCCGGTGAAACCTATGATGTTTTAGTAACCATTAAACATTTAGGCGCTACGGTTATTTATGCCGAATCAATAGACACCTTAGGACATGCGATGGGTGTACTGACTACCACTCCGAATGTAGCAGTTAATATTCAAGACGTTAAACCGTTTCCTGAACCTGTCCCAATTATGATGGGGAACATGGAAATGCATTCCAATTCTTTGCCTAGCATGAGTTCCTCGGCTATGCCGGGTATGAGCATGCGTAACGCACCCATGTCGAACATGAAAAGTTTAACAGAAGGCTCGCCCTATCAAAAAATAATTGCAGCGGTTAAGACCAATAATCCTAATAAACCGATAGAAAAAACGATACACATGGATTTAACGGGTTATATGAATCGTTATATTTGGTTCATTAATGGCGTGACCATGAATAATGCAAAACCAATTTTATTAAAACCCGGCAAGCGTTATCGAATAATATTTACTAATCATTCGATGATGGATCACCCTATGCACATTCATGGTCATTGGTTTATTTTACGTAATGGGCATGGTGCCTACGATCCTTTGTTACACACAGTTGTTGTGCCACCGATGTCAACAGTGATTGTCGATCTAGATGCCGATGCAAGTGGACAATGGTTTTTTCATTGTCACCAGCTTTATCACATGGCAGCCGGAATGGCACGAGTATTCCAATACACAACGTTGATCGATGTGACACCTGCAAAGCAGACGGCGCAAAATATCGTTAAACCTTCAACTTATGCAAACCAAGCGATAGTTCGTGTTCAGCATTTACCTATCGATCAAAGCGTAGTTAATCATCCTGCGGATCATGTGCCGCGATTTTTTAGTGCCAATTTATTGGATGTTAATCAGAATTTAATTAATAACGATCAAGAAATTACTTATAAAGGTATGTTTGGAGGTGATAATAACAAGCTGCAATTATATTTGGAAAATGCCGAAATGAGGCAGGGCATTATTAAAAATGCCAATCTGGATATATTTTATTGGCACGCTATGAGCCAGTTCTGGGCAATTAAAGGGGGTGTGAATTATGTGTATCGTCCGGCGCTGACTCCTTATTTTCAACCGGGCTTGGGTATTGAAGGCTTAACCCCTTATTTTATCCAAACCGATATTCGAGCCTACTATCATAACGGCAGTAGTAAACTGGATCTAGATTTTAGTCGCGATACACAAATAGCGCATAATTTTTTTATCCGAACCGAAGTAGAAGGTTTATTCGCAACTAAAACGGTTGCGCGTGATTTAGTGGGTAGTGGATTCAACGAATTGCAATTAACGTTAAGACCGTATTATCAAATCAATCCAACACTTGCCGTGTATATCCAATACCAACACACCGGTAATTATGGTAACACACAAAGATTATTTCAAGAAAATAATCTTTCGACTAATGATAATACTTACAGTGTGGGATTGTCGTTATTGTTTTAACTAAATAATCATTAATTTTTGAAAAATAGGGCTTAGTATGAAATATTACACCATTGGAAAGTTGGCTAAATTAGTTCAGCAAACCCCAGTAACGATACGTTATTATGAAAAAATTGGCTTAATTCCTATGTCAAAACGCAGTGTAGGGAATTTTCGTCTCTATCCAGAAAGTCTTATACCTAATTTTTATTTTATTCAAAACGCGAAGTTGGTGGGTTTCGATTTAAATGAAATTAAATGTTTGCTTGATATAGAAACTAATCAATTACCCAGTCAGCAGATAAAGTTACACATGCAACAAAAAATTTCTTTCATTGAAACTAAAATAAAAGGCTTGCAGCGTATAAAACAGGCTTTAATGGATTGGGAAAATGCCTGTGATGGTCATGTTTCAATCACCGCATGTCCTATTCTTAAAACGCTTTATCTTCCCCC
>DAIQAW010000011.1:0-10657 GCA_036781465.1 Candidatus Aquirickettsiella sp. | reverse complement strand
GGTTTTTGGTTTAAACGCGAAGCGGCGAGTCTGGGAAGTTTAAAAGCATTTCTGGTTAATCGCGTCGGTGACTTCGGTTTCTTTTTAGGTATTGCCTTACTATTTAATTATTTTGATAGTTTAGATTATTACCAAGTTTTCCATGCGGCGCCGGCACTCAAAAATGCCACTATCAGTATTTTTCCACACACTTCGTATTCGTTGATCGCTGTTATTTGTTTCCTGTTATTTATTGGCGCGATGGGAAAATCTGCACAGGTACCTTTACATGTTTGGTTACCGGAATCGATGGAAGGTCCTACACCTATTTCAGCGTTAATTCATGCAGCAACGATGGTCACAGCAGGTGTTTATTTAGTAGCACGGCTTTCGCCTTTATATGAATATGCACCGAGTGTGTTAAATCTTATTTTGATTTTAGGTGCGACTACGGCTTTATTTATGGGCTTTGTTGCGATCGTGCAAAATGATATTAAGCGCATCATTGCTTATTCTACGCTTTCGCAACTGGGCTATATGATGGTTGGCTTAGGCGCTTCAGCGTATGCGGCGGGTATTTTTCACTTAGTGACGCATGCTTTTTTTAAAGCTTTATTATTTTTAGCCGCAGGCTCAGTTATCTTAACGATGCATCATGAGCAAGATATTCGTAAAATGGGTGGCTTAGTAAAAGTCATGCCGATGACGTATGTTTGCTTTTTAGTTGGCGCATTAGCCCTGGCTGCTTTACCGCCTTTTTCAGGTTTTTATTCTAAAGATGCCATTATCGATGCTGTTCATGTATCCACCTTATCTGCAGCATCCTATGCGTATTATTGTGTGTTAATCGGTGCGCTGGTGACCGCTTTTTATATCTTCCGTGCATTTTTCTTGGTGTTTCATACCCAAGCACGCATGCCCATCAAACATTATCAAAAAACGACGTGGATTGTTAAACTTAGTTTAATTATCTTAGCTATACCTGCTGCGATAGCTGGTTTTTTATTAGCGCAGCGTTTTTTAAATGTTCCAGGTTTACTTGCGAGTAGTCTTAGTGTGCTACCCAACCATAAATTAATGGCAAGCGAGCTTTTGCTAAGTACAGCGACTATTTTTTCTGGTATGGGTATTGTATTGGCATGGTTTTGTTATCTGCAATTTCCTGCTATTCCAGCTTGGGCACAAAAACATTTTTCCTGGTTATACCAAGTGTTAGTGAACAAATATGGCTTTGACGCTTTTAATCAGGCGGTATTTGCGAATGGTGGTCGACGTTTGGCGAAATTATTTTTTAATGTGGATGTGAAGGTACTCGACGAGAAATTGATTGATGGCTCAGGAAGACGTATCAGCTGGCTTTCCAATGTATTGCGTCGTTTACAGTCTGGGTATATTTACCAGTATGCATTTATTATGGTATTAGGAATCATTATTTTTTTATTAGCTTATACTCTTCGCACTTGAGTTTTTGGCGGTGTTGTCGCTCAATTCGCAATCCTTATGTATAATTTATACACTCCGGTTGCTTATTTTCACGCCAAAAATCCAATTGCTGTGAGTATATTCCTTATTCCTTATAACTTAGTAGTAATATAAGAATGTTTTTAACTTTATTCATACATAAATATTTATTAAGTTTACTAATTTGGTTGCCAGTGTTGGGCGGTGTGTTGGCGATCGCATTTAATGGCGATCGTTATCCGCAACGTGCACGCATTATTGCTTTAATGACTTCATTAATTACTTTGCTGTTGTGCATACCGTTGTATTTGGATTTTAATCCTGCTTTAAGCAGTATGCAATTTCAAGAAAATATCCCTTGGATTACTGTTTACAATATTAATTACAGCTTGGGTGTCGATGGTATTTCTTTACCACTTATTATATTAACCGTGTTTACCACTTTGCTGGTTATTTTGGCGGCTTGGCGGAGTATTAATCTGCGCGTTGCGCAGTATATGGCAGCTTTTTTACTCATGCAAGGCATGATGGTAGGGACATTTGCTGCAACTGATTCGATCTTATTTTATGTATTTTGGGAAGCAATATTGATTCCTATGTACTTAAGTATTGGTGTATGGGGCAGTGATAATCGTTCGTATGCGTCGATAAAATTTTTCTTATATACCTTCTTTGGTTCGGCATTGATGTTGATTGCCTTATTATATCTCGGCGTACATAACCCAGAACATGATTTTTTAATTGTGCATTTTTATCCGTTACCTCTCAGTATGCCTGTGCAAATAGGGATCTTTATTGCCTTTTTAATTGCGTTTGCCGTAAAGATTCCGATGTGGCCTTTGCATACATGGTTACCGGATGCGCATACCGAAGCACCTGCCGGTGGTTCTGTAGTATTGGCAGCATTAATGTTGAAACTCGGCGGTTATGGTTTCCTGCGTTTTACATTGCCGATAGTTCCAGATGCGAGTCGTTTATTAGATGGTTTTATGATAGCGCTGGCTTTGATCGCTATTGTTTATATTGGTTTGGTGGCATTGGCACAGGTGGATATGAAACGTTTGATTGCTTATTCTTCAATTGCGCACATGGGCTTTGTAGTACTGGGTTGCTTTATGTTATTTGCTATTATGAAACATAGTCATAATACGTTAATGGCCTATATGAGTTTAGAAGGGGCGATGGTGCAGATGATTTCTCATGCTTTTAGCTCAGGAGCGATGTTTCTAGCCGTGGGAATGTTGGCCTATCGATTTCGCAGTCGTCAGATCAAAGATTATGGTGGCCTTGCCACCAGTATGCCTTTATTGGCATCTTTTTTCATGTTATTTGCCATGTCAAACGTCGGATTGCCAGGTACATCGGGTTTTGTCGGTGAATTTATGATCATCCTCAGTGCAATGCAAGCCAGTTTTTGGATTACCACGATTGCGGCTACCACAATGATATTGAGTGCTGCTTATACACTTTATATGTACAAGCGCGTATTCTTTGGTGAAATTACGAATCCTTTGATTGCTAAAAGTGGTGATATTCATGGTTTTGAAAAATTGGTGTTTATTTTATTAACATTCGCCATTATTTTAATCGGTATTTATCCGGCCCCTTTATTGACGATCATGCATACTTCGATAGACTCGGTTTTACATTGGAGTTTGCAAACTAAATTATGATGACAATACAACAACTACTTCAATTTCCTGCACTTCCTGAAATCGCTTTACTGCTAATGACCTGTGTAATTTTGTTAATTGATTTATTTGTACAACAAAAATCCAGTTTGCTTACCTATATAGCAACACAAATTAGCCTAGTTATTACGCTGGCGTTAGTTTTTCATTTGCACCGCATACCCGCGCAAATTTTGCTTTATCAACATTTTACTTGGGATTTAGTTGCTTATTTTATTAAGTTATGCATTTTAGTATTCAGCCTATTTGCTTTTGTCTATGCACGTGATGCGATTAAAAGACTGCATATCCATGCCGGTGAATATTATTTATTAGGTCTATTTTCTATAATAGGTATGTTGGTATTGACGTCGGCGAATAGTTTATTAAGTCTTTACCTGGGCTTAGAACTATTATCCTTTCCGCTGTACGCGATGGTTGCTTTACAACGTCAATCTAGCCAGGGTGCCGAAGCTGCAATGAAGTACTTTATTTTAGGTGCATTGGCTTCCGGTTTATTCTTGTATGGTCTTTCGTTATTTTATGGCGCTACGCATTCTTTAATTTTGACTACGATACATCAGGCTTTACTCGCGGGAGTGCAATCTAACCTACTGCTTAGTACAGGACTTATTTTTATATTAGCCGGGATTGCATTTAAAATTGGGGCTGCACCTTTCCAACTTTGGGTTCCAGATGTCTATCAAGGGGCGCCCACACCCGTTACGTTGTTCATTAGTGCAGCTCCTAAAATAGCTGGTTTAGCGCTGGCAATCCGATTGTTAGTGGACACAATGCCTAGCTTACTTAGTTATTGGCAGCCCTTATTAGCTATTATCGCCATTTTATCCTTTAGTTTGGGTAATTTGGTGGCTATCGCGCAAAGTAATTTAAAACGCATGTTGGCTTACTCGGCCATAGCCCATATGGGCTATGGCTTGCTTGGCTTAGTCGCGGGTACGGCGATGGGTTATGCGATGAGCCTATTCTATATGTTGGTATATGGCCTGATGGCCTTGGCTGCATTTGGTTTATTAGTAGTTATGAGTCAATCAGGTCAGGTTGAGCATATCAATGATTTAAAGGGGTTGAATGCACGAAACCCTTGGTTAGCATTGATGATGCTGCTGGCGATGTTTTCTATGGCAGGAATTCCACCTACCATAGGGTTTTTTGCTAAATTAGGTATTTTAGAAGCCCTAATTTCAGTACATCTGCTATGGATAGCCACATTAGCGATTATTTTTGCTATTATTGGGGCTTATTATTACATTAATGTGATAAAAGTGATGTATTTTGAGGAACCTGAGCCCACTATATCACCTTTAATGGTAGCGTCGGATGCCTACCTTGCATTGAGTATTAATGCTATACTACTCCTCGTTCTAGGTTTATTCCCCAGTCAATTAATATGGCTGGCCAAGGCGGTTTTTTTTACTATTAACCACCCTGTTTATTGAGGCTAAGAAACGAAATGAGAAAAATTTTTGTTATTTTAATCCTATCATTGGGGTTACAAGGTTGTCTGGCTGGTGCTTTTGTGGCCGGTAGTGCAACAACAGGTGGTTTAGTGACGGATCCGCGTCCTCTTAGTACTATTAAAGAGGATGAGGAAATTAATTTTAGAGTTACGAAACAATTGGCTGATGATTCTGAGCTCAATGCTACATCCCATGTGGCTGCAGTGAGTTATAACAAAGTGGTTTTATTAACAGGTCAGGCTTTTAATGAAGAATTAAAAGCTAAGGCAGAACATGATGCGAAAAGTACCCCACACGTTCGGCGTGTATTTAATGAAATTGCCATAAATGTTCCTATCCCAGTTTATCGACGGGCTCAAGATGTGGGTATTACTTCCGCCGTTAAAACCAAGATGTTTGCTAATAGAGAGCTTAAATCCAATAATTTTAAGATAGTCACTGAAGATGGTGTAGTGTATATATTGGGGATAGCGACAGCTAAGCAAGCAGATTTAGCGGTATCGATAGCACGAGACACTTCAGGTGTAAAAAAAGTAGTTAAGTTAATAGAATATAAACAAGAATAAGAATCAATTTTATAAATGAGCATTTTTTGACTATACTGAAAGCAAAACTTTAAGATAGCATTAAAATACAAGAGGTTATTGTGGAAATATTATACGGCGTATTGAATTTATCATTTTGGGGTTATGTTGCTGCTTTATTGATTTTGACGCATATCACTATCGTGGGCGTCACGGTGTATTTACATCGATCACAGGCGCATCGTGCACTGGAACTGCACCCCGCTATCTGTCATTTTTTTCGTTTTTGGATCTGGCTAACCACCGGAATGGAAACTAAAAAGTGGGTCTCTATTCACCGTAAGCATCATGCTAAGTGTGAAACAGACGAAGATCCACATAGTCCGCAAACCCGAGGTATTAAAAAAGTATTTTTTGAAGGGGCTGAACTGTATCGCGCCGAAGCGAAAAATCAAGATACGATGGACCGTTATGGTCAAGGTACACCCGATGACTGGCTAGAACGACATGTTTATACTAAACATAGCGCAGCGGGAATTGCATTGATGTTTGCTATTGATCTAATTTTATTTGGTATTCCAGGGATTACTATTTGGGCTTTACAGATGGCCTGGATACCTTTCTTTGCAGCAGGTGTCGTAAATGGTATTGGTCACTATTGGGGTTATCGAAACTTTGAATGCCCTGATGCGGCGCGCAACATCATTCCATTAGGCGCCTTTATTGGTGGTGAAGAATTACATAATAATCATCATACCTTCCCAACCTCCGCTAAATTTTCGGTGAAATGGTGGGAGTTTGATTTGGGTTGGGTCTATATTCGCTTATTACAATTTTTAGGTTTATCTAAGGTTAAACGAGTATCGCCCAAACTTGATAATATTCCTGGTAAGTCATTGATTGATTCGGATACCTTAGCTGCATTGATTACCAATCGTTTTCAAGTGTTAGCGCGTTATAGTCGCGAAGTGCTATTACCTGTATTACATGAAGAAAAACAAAAAGCGAATACGAGTAGTAAAGCCTTATTAAAGCGGGCTAAGATTGCATTAATTCGGACTGAATCTTTATTAAACGAAGAGGGTAAACAGCAGATTGCTGAAGTAATGGATAATCATCATATGTTAGCGTTAGTGTATCAATATCGTCTAAAACTTCAGGCGATTTGGGGTCGTACGACAGCGACACAGCGCGAGCTATTAGAAGCCTTACAGGATTGGTGCAAGCAAGCCGAGGCAACTGGCGTGTATGCCTTACGAAAATTTTCGATTAGTTTAGCTGGATTCTCGACACAAAAAAGATTAAGTTAAGTGACAACAAAATAATTTTTATTTAGTTCACATCTTTTTTATGTTTGAAACCGCACCTATTATTCAAAAAGTCAAAGAACTTGAAAACCGTCGTATGGAATTACGGAGGTATCTTTGACTATCCTACCAAACTTGAAAAACTCCAAGAGTTAGATCATGAATTACAGGATCCAAACATTTGGAATCATCCAGAAAAAGCTCAACAGTTAGGTAAAGAACGCGCGCAATTACAGCAGATAGTCGATACTTTTCAACAATTAGAAAAAGGACTCAACGATATTAACGATCTCTATGAGTTAGCTTTAACTGAAAATGCTCAAGATCTTTTAGCGACCTTACCTCAAGAATTGCAATCACTAGAAGCGCGATTAGAACAACTCGAATTCAGGCGTATGTTTCCGCATGAATTAGATAAAAATTCTGCGTACTTGGAAATACAGTCCGGTTCTGGCGGGACTGAAGCGCAGGATTGGGCAGAAATGTTATTACGTATGTATCTGCGTTGGGGAGAGCAAAATCATTTTAAAGTCAATTTAATTGAAGTCTCTGCCGGCGACGTAGCTGGAATAAAAAGTGCTACGATTAAATTTGAAGGTGAATATGCTTATGGTTGGTTGCGTACCGAAACAGGCGTACATCGCTTAGTGCGTTTATCACCTTTCGATGCCAATAAACGCCGACATACTTCTTTTGCCGCGGTGTTTGTATCGCCAGAAATAGATGAATCTATTGATATACAGATTAATCCAGCCGATTTACGTGTTGATACCTATCGGGCCAGTGGTGCAGGGGGACAACACGTTAATCGTACTGATTCGGCAGTGCGTATCACGCATATCCCTAGTGGTGTGGTGGTGCAATCACAAAGTGATCGTTCACAGCATAAAAACCGCGATCAAGCGATGAAGCAATTACGCGCTAAATTATATGAGTTGGAATTGCGCAAGCGCGCTGAAGAGAAACAAAGCCAAGAATCTTTAAAACGAGATATTGGTTGGGGTAACCAGATACGTTCTTATGTTTTAGATGATGCGCGCATCAAGGATTTACGCACAGGTGTCGAAACCCACAATGTTCAAGCGGTACTTGATGGAGGAATTAATCTTTTTTTACTCGCAAGTTTAAAAGAAGGCTTATAATACTATTTGTAATTGCTATGAGTAGGTATCCTCTAGGAATAATTACTTTTTCTTTACCATCATCTGCTAAATTAGATGCTTAAAAACCTGTAAGTTTGGAAACAACATCATGAGCCATGAAAAATTAACGATAACGAATAATACTGAAGATTTATTTTCGCAACGTTTGGCAAAATTAAATGAATTACGTAGCGGCAAAATGGCCTATCCGAATCATTTTCGCCGGGATAGTTTAGCGGTTGATTTATATAGCCAATATGAACAAGCAGATACTGAACTATTACAGCAAAAAAATCATACCGTGCGTCTTGCAGGTCGGATTATGTTAAAGCGCGATATGGGTAAAAGTTTATTTCTCGATATTCAAGATATGTCGGGAAAAATACAAATTTATGTGAAGCAAGATGTTATCGGATTAGAAGATTTTGAAGCCGTTAAACGTTTGGATTTGGGAGATATTGTTGGCATCATCGGCGTATTATTTCGTACTAAAACCAAACAACTTTCCATCAAGGCTGGAAAGATTTATTTATTAAGTAAATCTTTACGTCCTTTGCCGGATAAATTTCATGGGCTTTCGGAGTCGGATAAGGAGCAGCGTTACCGACAACGTTATTTAGATTTGATTACCAATGAAAAAACCCGAAAAACTTTTCAGATTCGTTCGCAGCTGATCAGCGGAATTCGTCAGTTTTTAAACCAGCGGGGTTTTGTTGAAGTAGAAACACCGATGATGCATATTTTACCTGGTGGTGCAGTGGCAAGGCCGTTTATTACGCATCATAACGCCTTAGATATGGAATTATTTCTGCGTGTAGCGCCAGAATTACATTTGAAACGCTTAGTTGTGGGTGGAATGGAAAAAGTTTTTGAGATAAATCGTAATTTTCGTAACGAAGGTCTTTCGACTCGACATAACCCTGAATTTACTATGCTGGAATTTTACCAAGCTTATACCGATTATCACGATTTAATGGATTTGACTGAGCAATTAATTCGCGAGTTAGCGCAAACCATTTTGGAGACTGAACAATTGACTTATCAGGGTGAAACCTATGATTTGTCTAAGCCGTTTAAACGTTTAAGTGTGGTTAAAGCCATACTTGAATATAATCCACAGTGGCAGCTGCAAGATATTACGGTGTTAGCCTCCTTACAAAAAATTGCTTCGGATTTGAAGATTCCAGTCAGTGGTTCTATCGGACAATTACAGTTTGCTGTGTTTGAAGAAACAGTGGAGCAAAAATTAAAACAACCCACGTTTATTACTGAGTATCCTATTGATGTATCGCCTTTGGCTAGACGTAATAATGAAAATCCACAATTAGCGGATCGTTTTGAACTCTATATCGGTGGGCGAGAATTAGCGAATGGATTTTCTGAGTTAAATGATCCAGAAGATCAAGCAGCGCGGTTCAAACAACAAAGTTTAGCAAAATCTGCGGGTGATCTAGAAGCAATGCCTTACGATGAAGACTATATTCAAGCACTGGAATATGGTTTACCACCCACTGCTGGAGAGGGGATTGGTATTGATCGATTAGCGATGTTATTTACCGATTCAGCTTCGATTCGAGATGTTATTTTATTTCCATTGATGCGTCCAGAAACTAAAACTGAATAAGTGGAATATTTAGTAAATGGGAGTATAAATAAGCCTGGTAAATAAACGAATTTTTCATACTTCCAGGCTTAAATACATGGAGATAACTATTTAATCTTATCTTCTTCAAACATTTCATGTTTGCGGGTGATGGGGTCGTATTTTTTAAATTTTAATTTATTCGGTGTAGCTTTCTTATTTTTATTGGTTGTATAGTAATAAGCGCTGGCCGTAGACTTTAATTTAACTTTATCACGCATGATATGCTTTTTCCTGTTTAAACTTCCTCGCCACGCTGACGTAGCGTAGCCAGTACTTTATCAATGCCTTGCTTTTGAATAGTACGCAGACCATCTGCTGTAATTCTTAATTTAACAAAGCGTTTTTCTGTAGCCACCCAAAGGCGACGAACGTGTAGGTTAATCTGAAAACGACGTTTAGTTTTTCGGTTAGAATGGGATACATTGTGTCCCACCATGGGTTTTTTACCCGTTACCTGACAGACCCTAGCCATAAATAGTCCCCAAATGCAGATTATCTTTAAATAGAATGCCCGCTTTTATACCAAAAATGCAGCAAGTTGTCAAAAGATTTACAGTAAACCTTGTGTAGCAAAAGAGGTCATAGAGCCTTCTCCGATAATGATATGGTCTAAAAGGCGTACATCAATTGCCGCTAAAATAGATTTAATTTCTTGTGTAATCCTTTTATCTGCTTCACTGGGTTTCGCAATACCGGATGGGTGATTGTGTGCCAAAATAACCGCTGCAGCATTATGTTGATAGACCTGCCTAACGAGTTCGCGAGGATATACGGCCGCTTCGTTAATACTACCATGAAAAAGTTCTTTAAAATGAATAAAACGATGAGCATTATCCAAAAATAAACAACTAAAGACTTCATAAGGGTAAGCTCTCAGCTTGTGCGTTAAATAGTGATAGACATCGTGTGGATTTTCGAAGGTGCTACGTTGCTCGAGATTTTCTTGTAAACAGCGAGTTGCTAATTCTTTAGCCGCTTGAATTTGGACATATTTTGCCAGACCTAAACCGAGTGTCTTTGAGAATTGTTCCAAACTGGCCGCAACGATGTAACGTAAGCCTCCAAATTGCAACAGAAGATCGCGACTAATGTCTAAGGCAGTTTTACCGCGGACACCGGTACGAACGAATAATGCTAATAGTTCAGCGTCGGATAAAAAAGCGGCACCTTGAGAGATTAATTTTTCACGTGGACGTTCCTTTGCAGGCCAATTAGTAATAGACATATTTACTTTTCCCTAAGTTAATTATTATTTTTATGTTTTACTCTTCGTACTTGAATTTTTGATTGTGTTGTCACTCAATTTGCACTTGAAGTAGAGATCATTATATTAAATAGCAATGATTTTAAACAGAGCTCGAATGTTTAAAATTATCGATTATGTTGAGCCATAATGTATTGCCATTAGAAGGGTGTTAGTGGCATAACCGATAATAGGTTTACTTTTT
>DAIQAW010000010.1:8012-10775 GCA_036781465.1 Candidatus Aquirickettsiella sp. | reverse complement strand
TAACTTGCAAAATTAACGCTTTTTTTGGAAGGTAATCAATCAATAATTGTGTTTGTGGAAAAAATAACGGCAAATAATATTCTATTCCAGCTGGCGCGCGCCCCTCACTCACTGCTTCATATAGGGGGCAGTTTAAGGGATTACCGACAAAATTTTCGCGCCATTGTTGACGAAAAAAATTGATTGCAGATTCAGATAAAGGAAACTCACGTGCCGGAAGCAAATTTATTTTTTCTATTTTTTCTGTAGAGCGTTGTGTATCAGGATCAAAATAGCGAATACTATCAATTTCTTCATCAGCAAAATCAACACGAAAAGGTAAATCGCTGCCCATAGGAAAAACATCTAAGATGGATCCCCGCACAGCAAATTCACCACGCGTTAGAACTTGTGATACGCAATGGTAACCACCTAACTGTAAATTTTTTCTTATATTCTCGATAGATCTTTTTTCACCGCTCGAAATATTCAGGCTGGTTGCTAGTATGTAACTAAGTGGGGCAATACGTTGTAATAGGGTAGTGATGGGAACCAACAATAAACCCTGCTTTACTTGATGCAATTGAGCTAAAGTCAAAAGTCGTTGCGAAATTATATCTTGATGTGGCGAGAAATGATCATAAGGTAAAGTTTCCCAGTCAGGGAAATTCATGATAGTTAAATGCGGCGAAAAAAACTTTAACGCCGCTTCTAGTCGATTTGCCATTAGATTATCTGGCGTAACCACTAAAATTGCGCCTTCATAGCGATTCGCTAGCTGGTTTAAAGCTAATGCAAGACTATCTTGTTGTAGGTTGCTTAAATGTAAACGCTGCCCTGCTATAGTGGGAATGGATAAATTTAAAAATTCAGAAATAGGCATAGATGTAGTTTATTTTACTTTTTTATATAGACCAACAACAAAGAAATTGCAGCGGGTGTAATTCCAGGAATACGTGAAGCCTGGCCTAAAGTTAGCGGTTTATGCTGAATCAACTTTTCTTTCACTTCATTAGAAAGGCCTTTTACTGCGTTATAGTCTAAACACAGTGGTAGTGTAATATTTTCATAGCGCGCTTGTCGTTGAATTTCCACTAATTGTCGATCAATATATCCTTGATATTTAGCTTGAATTTCGATTTGCTCTGCAATCGTTAAATCGTCAACCCCTGGTCCTAAACCTTCAATTTTCATTAAACTCTTGTAATTTAACTCTGGTCGAGTCAATAATTCAGAAACTCGATAATCTCGCGTTAAAGTTTGTCCTAGATGCGCTTCTATAGCGGTACTTAAAGACGTATTAGGTTTGATTGAAAGTTGTTTTAAACGTTGTTGTTCTTGTTCTAAGATGTAACGCTTAACATTGACACTTTGCCAACGAGCTTCATTGATGAGCCCTAATCGATACGCCGAGTCACTTAAACGAAGGTCTGCATTATCTTCACGCAATAACAAACGATATTCAGCACGGCTAGTAAACATTCGATAAGGCTCGAGCGTACCCTGAGTAATCAAATCATCAATTAATACACCGATATAAGCCTCATCACGGCGTGGACACCATGCTGATTTTTCTTGGGCTTTTAAAGCGGCATTTAAACCTGCAATAATTCCTTGTGCGGCCGCTTCCTCATACCCTGTTGTGCCATTTATCTGCCCTGCAAGAAATAAATTTTCTAGCAATCTCGATTCTAAAGACGGAAAAAGATCGCGTGGATCAAAAAAATCATATTCGATTGCATAACCCGGACGGGTAATATGCGCTTGTTCTAAACCTTTAATACTATGGATCAAATCACACTGTATATCGAAAGGCAGGCTTGTTGAAATGCCATTAGGGTAAACTTCATGAGTATTGAGTCCTTCAGGCTCAAGAAAAATCTGATGAGATGATTTATCTGCAAAGCGCACCACTTTATCTTCAATAGAAGGACAATAACGAGGACCTATTCCATCAATGACACCACTATAAATAGGCGAACGATCTAATCCTGAACGAATAATCGCATGAGTTTTTTCATTAGTATAAGTAATAAAACAACTTATTTGTGTGGGATGTTGTTCTATCTTTCCTAAATACGAAAATACCGGCAAAGGATTATCACTGGGTTGCTCTAATAGAATTTTATAATTAATACTACGGCCATCTAAACGCGGGGGTGTTCCAGTTTTTAAACGTTTAATCCGCAAGGGTAATTGACGCAACTTTTCAGCTAAGAAGTTAGCCGCCGGATCACCTGCACGTCCTCCTTGTGCTTGTTGCAAGCCGATATGAATTTTTCCTGCTAAAAAAGTACCGGCAGTTAATACCACGGCTTTTGCATAGAAACGTAGTCCCATTTGCGTTACCACACCCACAATACGATTAGACTGCAGGATTACATCATCAACACCTTGTTGAAAAATAAATAAATCAGCTTGATTTTCTAGAGTCTTACGAATTGCTTGTTTATATAAATTACGATCCATTTGCGCTCTTGTTGCACGCACTGCCGGCCCTTTACTCGCATTCAATGTACGCCATTGTATTCCTGCTAGATCAGCAGCATGCGCCATGATGCCCCCTAACGCGTCAATTTCTTTCACTAAATGACTTTTTCCAATTCCTCCTATGGAAGGATTACAAGATAATTGCCCTAGAGTTTCAATATTATGTGTTAATAATAAAGTAGACGCGCCTAATCGCGCTGCTGCCAACGCCGCTTCTGTGCCAGCATGACCTCCGCCGACAATAATGACATCGTATTCTGTTGAAAAGGACATAATTTTTAAATTTTTATTTAA
>DAIQAW010000010.1:0-8002 GCA_036781465.1 Candidatus Aquirickettsiella sp. | reverse complement strand
TTAATTAACTATAGTTTTCTAACGAAAGTTAGGGCAATATATCGGTTTTTAATACCGTCTCTCAAGAGGAAATCCAATGACAAGATTACCTGTATTGACTGCCCTGGCTAGCTTACTCATCAGTTCAAACATACTGGCTGCACAGAGTACCTCTCCAGTTACGGTTAATCAACTCAAAACCACAGCTACTTTTCCAAAAATAGTCAGCAATTCCCCTGTTCTTAAGACCACCAAAAGTCAAATAAGCTATAGTATTGGTGCCGATTTGGCTGAAAATTTTAAAGAACAAGGCATTGATGTCGATCCCGTTGCTTTAGGAACAGGATGGTCTGATGGCTCTAGCAGAAAAACACTATTAACCCAAGCACAAATGTCGGATATTTTGAAGAATTTTCAACAAGAATTGATTAACAAGAAACAAGCTGAATTTAAAGATATTAGTCTTAAAAATAAAGAGTTAGGCGATTCTTTCTTAGCTAATAACAAAACAAAACCAGGTGTTATAACCACCAAAAGTGGTATTCAATATAAAGTAATAAGTACCGGCAATGGCGAAAGCCCTACCGACGCTTCTATAGTTAAAGTTGAATATACTGGAAGCTATATTAATGGTACTGTCTTTGAAAAATCAAAAGAACCTGTAACTTTTCCTATAAATAATGTTATTCCTGGTTGGATAGAAGTACTCAAGCTCATGAAACCAGGTGCAACCTATCAAGTCGTTATTCCTCCGCAATTGGCCTATGGTGAGCATGGAGTTGATAAAGCGATTGGCCCTAATCAAACGCTCGTATTTACAATTCATCTTATTGAAGTAAAGAAAAGCGCATAATTTAATCTAAATCCATCGTATTGATAAGAATTTAGCAAATTGTTTGTACGATGGATTTAAAAAAATGAACCCACTTCGTCAGCTTGAATGTTCTTAAACTTAAGCTATACTGATTGAGATAAAAATTAACGGAAATAAATTTTTTAATCTGTTTCATATCTTCAAGGAGGAAACATTATGAATCCGGAAGAACTAAAAGGAAAATGGCAACAAATTAAAGGTAAACTACGGGAAAAATGGGGAAAGTTGACCGATGATGATTGGGAACAGCTACATGGCGATAAAGAAAAATTAATTGGAAAAATTCAAGAACGGTATGGTATTAGCAAGGAACAAGCCCAAAGAGATCTCCATGAATTTTTTAATAAACATAAAGATCATCATTAAAATTTAAAATCTAATTCTTTTTTAATCATCCCATTTCAAACTAATTGAAGTGGGATTGGTTAAGCCCTGGTTATTAAAGCTAACTTTTTCTTGCAACAAAATTGGCTAAATTAACATAATCATTAATACTTAATTGTTCAGGACGCAGGCTTGAATCAATTTTTAACTCTTGAAAATCTTGTTCTTGCAACCACGCTACTAAATTATTTCGCAACATTTTACGCCGATGGCAAAAGGCTTTTTTTACAATTTCAGCAAATAATAGTGGATCGTTGGCTTTATAAGGTAAGATTTTATAAGGAATAAGTCTAATAATTGCTGAGTCAACTTTAGGCGGCGGTTGAAAAGCACCCGGCTTCACATTGAATAATTTTTCAACTTGACAATAATACTGAACCATTACACTTAAGCGACCATAACTTGCTTGCCCGGGGGATGATGTTATTCTATCGACTACTTCCTTCTGCAGCATAAAGTGCATATCTTGAATGATATTAGCTTGCTCAAGACAATGAAACAATAAAGGGGTAGAAATATTATAAGGAAGATTCCCCACTAAACGCCAAACTTGTTCAGTCTTACTCAAGGTATGAAAATCAATTTTTAAAACATCCCCTTGGTAAACAATTAATTCTCCAAGTACAGCGCATTTTTGTTGTAAGAGGGGAATAAGATCTTTATCTAATTCTATTACAATCAAGCTATTAAGATGTGGTAACAATCGCTCGGTAAGCGCCCCTAAACCCGGACCAATCTCAATCATATTATCGGTTTTTTGAGGTGCGATAGCTTGTACCATTTTATCGATAATAAAGCTTTCATGCAGAAAATGTTGGCCGAAGCGTTTACGTGCAGGAAGGGGTAACATTATTTATTTTCACGCTGCTTGTAAATCAAGCATTAAAGCGGATAAAAATCGCGCCGCTTCGCCACCGGTAATAACCCGATGATCCACAGTTAAAGATAAAGGTAATTGCTTATGTACACTTATTTTTCCTTCTTCGACGACAACTTTCTCATTAATCCGTCCAGCGGCTAAAATCGCAACCATAGGTGGAATAATAATAGGTGTTGCATAACGACCTGCGAAAACCCCCACATTGGAAAGTACAAAAGTTGCTCCGAGTAAATCATCCGGTGAAATACTTCTATTTTTTACTTCTAGTTTAAATTTATCGATTGTTTTTCTTAAATTAACAGCACTTTCTTGAGCAACATTTTTTAAGACGGGAACAAATAAACCCTCGGGGGCATCCATCGCTAGACCTAAATCAATCTGATTATGTTTACACAAAGCTAGTTTTGATTCATCAAACCAAGCATTAAGTCGGGGTTCACGCTGACAAGCAGACATAACTGCACGAATAAGGCGTAAGGTAATATCTGTTTTTTCTGGCCAAGCATGAATATCCGCATCATCCACCAAAGTAACGGGTACAATGGATAGTTGCGTTTGTTTCATTGTACTTGCCATGACACGGCGAACGCCACGTAATGGCTCATAACCTGATGCAAGTGAAAATAAGGAATTTGTTGTAGTTCCATTTTCTTTGCTAGATTTTTGCTGAATCATTTTTTCGATATCAGCAACGAGAATTTGTCCATTCGGACCTGTTCCTTTACAGTCGTTTAAGTTAATTTGGAATTTTTTTGCTAATGCTCGAATTGCTGGAGTCGCTTTAATTCCATTCTGATTCGGCGTTGATATTTGTTTTTGTTGGATTCCTAATGGAGATTCATCAATAATTCTATTCCCTAATTGCAAATTTCCAACAACAGTCGCTTGGTCTATGTTTTTTTTAGCTGAAATTTCCGCTTCAATATCAATTAAAGCCTTTCCGGTTTTAATAATATCTCCTGGCTTACCATAAAGTTTAGTTATTTTACCGCTAAAAGGTGCAGGAATATCTACCAATGCTTTTGCGGTTTCCATCGCAACCATAGGCTGGTCCACTTTAATAATATCATCTACCTGAACATACCACTCTCGAATTTCTGCATCCGGCAAGCCTTCACCTAAATCAGGTAAATTAAATGTTGTCATGTAAACTCCAATGTTTGCTCAATCACATTGTAAATCCTAGTAACACTGGGTAAATATTGTTTTTCTAATTGCGCATAAGGAACCGTAACATCATAACCGGTAACACGCTGTAGTGGTGCTTGTAAAAACAGAAATGCCTTTTCACTTAATTGAGCTACAATTTCTGCGCCAACACCACAATAACGAGCTGCCTCATGAATAATGACGCATCGACCTGTTTTTTCTACAGAGCTTAACAGCGTATTAATATCTAAAGGTTTAATCGTAGCAACATCAATTACTTCAGCATGCATTCCTTTCTCTTGTAATAATTTATCCGCAGCTAATAAAGTTTCATGTAACATGGAACCCCAACTAATCAAAGTGATATCGATGCCTTCTCTTAAAATAAAACTTTGATCTAAAGGTAAGGCTACACCAATATCGGGTACTTTTTGTTTATTTAAACGATAAAGGCGTGTAGGCTCTAAAAAAATAACTGGATCAGGATTACGGATCGAAGCCAACAATAAACCATAAGCTCGTGCAGGTGATGAAGGAATCACCACACGTAAACCTGGGATATGTGCAAAAAGCGCTTCAGTACTTTCAGAATGATGTTCAGGCGCATGAATCCCTGTTCCATATGGCATGCGAAATACTAAAGGACAATGTAAACGTCCACGAGTACGATTCCGAAAACGCGCCGCATGATTGATAATTTGATCTAATGCGGGATAACTAAACCCCATAAATTGAAATTCAGCAACCGGTTTTAAGCCTTGCGTAGCCATACCAATCGTAAGACCAGCTATCATAGATTCTGCTAACGGGGTATCTAATACGCGATCAGCACCAAATCTTTTGAATAATTCAGATGTTGCTCGGAATACCCCCCCATTAACACCAATATCTTCACCCAGTAAAATTACTTCTTCATCAACAGCCATTTCATAGGCTAATGCTTGCGTAATGGCTTCTATCAATGTTATTTCAGCCATTGCCAAGATCCTTACTTAACATAAACATTGCTTCAGCTTCGATGCGTTGTTCAATTAAATCAGGAGGTAATTTTGCAAAATGATAATCAAATAGGTCAGTCACTAAAGGTTTAGCCAAGGAAAGATATTCAGCTACAGCGATTTCTATCTTTTTTTCACATTCTTTTTTAAAATTTTCCTCTTCCTCATTCGACCAGCTTTTTTGATTAATTAAATAATTTTTCAAGCGTCTTAAGGGTTCTTCTTGCCAAGCTTGTTGCAATTCTTCCTCACGACGATAGCGACTCGCATCATCAGCAGTGGTATGATCACATAATCGATAGCTTAAAGCTTCTATGAGACTGGGGCCATGCCCATCACGTGCTTTGGTAATCGCTTTATCCATCACAAATTTCATGGCAATAACATCATTTCCATCAACCTGTTCGCCATGAATTCCTGCCGCAATGGCTTTTTGCGCTAAAGTTTGTGCATGAGATTGATGCTTACGGGGTACAGAAATTGCCCATTGATTATTGTCAATAACAAACACAATCGGTAATTGCCAAACACCGGCGATATTTAAGGCTTCATAGAAATCACCTTCAGATGTGGCACCATCGCCGCAGGTGGATACGACCACTCTTGCTTGTTTACGAAGTTTAAAAGCCGTCGCAACACCTGCTGCATGTAAAAGCTGAGTTGCAATCGGCACACAAATAGGAAAATCTAGAGGACACTCACTAAAATGATTACCCCATTCATTTCCTTTCCAAAAGCTAAGAATCTCACTCATTTTCACACCACGCATTATTTGCGCAGCATAATCACGATAGAAAGGACAAAAGACATCCTCTCTTTGCATACTCGCACCTATTCCAACAGAAATAGCTTCTTGTCCAAGTGTAGAAGCATAAGTATTGAGCATACCCGTTCTTTGTAATGCTACCGCTTTGTAATCAAAAAGACGCGTAAGCATCATTTGCTGATACAATTTTAATAATTCATGCATGCTGTGCGTAAATACTGGCAAATCTTGTTGAGCTTCGCCCTTAGAATCCAGAAAACGAGTATACTCAATAGAGAATCTCGCAACCTCGCTCATATTAACCTCTTTTAAAAAGTGTTATCTGAACTACTTCGCACTTGAATTTTTATCTGCGTTGCCATTCGATTCGCAATCCTCAAAGTTATAAGGATATACCATAATTTCTGCATGGGACGCGACACTTACCAAAAATTCAATTGCTGTAAGTTAAGTATAGATTTTTTTTTAAATACTATTTAATCGTGATTCAGCCAAACTATCCGCAATTATACTAGGGGGTTTATTTTTCTCATGTGCATTCTTAAATATTTTTAAGAGTGTACTATAAATTGTTGATATATGTTGTACCACATATTCTCGATTCAAACGATTTTGGTATTCGGCATAAGCATAAATCAAACCACCTGCATTAATTACAAAATCCGGAACATATAAAATCCCTTTTTGATGCAATACTTCTGCATGTCGTGATTCGGCTAATTGATTATTAGCCGAACCGGCCACAATCGCCGTATTCAATTGAGAAATTGATTCATCATTCAGAACAGCCCCTAAAGCGCAAGGGGAAAAAACATCACATTCTACTGCATAAATTTCCTCAGGTTCGACAATGTTAGCTTTTAAATCTTTTACATAGTGTTGCATTAGTTCCGTGTTATTGTCGCAAACCGTTAAACGAGCACCTTTTTTTTGCAATGCATTCGCTAAGGCAAAACCCACATGTCCCATGCCTTGGATAGCAACGTGAACACCTTCTAAATGATCAAGATGCAATTTAAATTTAACTGCTGCTTCAATACCATATAACACACTTAAAGCAGTATAAGGTGCAGGATTACCTTTATGCTTAGAAGTAGTGACAACATAAGGCGTTTCAAGTGCAATACTATCCATATCTTCAATTACCACACCACTATCCATCGCAATAATATAACGCCCCTTAAATTCATTCACAAAACGTCCCAGCGCGCGAAAGTAAGCACTACGATCTGACAATTCTTTAGGACGCATTAACACTGTTTTACCCCCACCTAAAGGTAAATTAGCTAATGCTGCTTTGTAACTCATTCCCTGTGCTAAACGCAAAGCATCATGAATAGCATGATCGATAGAAGCATATTCGATAAAACGACATCCGCCTAAGGCGGGACCTAAGCGGGTGCTATGTATCGCTACAATGGCACAAAGTTGGTTAATCTGATCAATTTTAAAAAAAAGTTCACCAAAACCAAGTTTTTTTGCATAGCTTAGTAGTTCATCACTTAACATAAAAAATGTTGGGCCCTTAAAATATCAACCTATTCTTTAAGTAATACTGAATCCATCGCAAATGAAAACACTCACAGGTGAGTGCACATTCTAAGAGACTCTGCTATTGCTTGCAATGATTTGATACGCAAAAAAGCGGACTATTGCCAGACGCCTAGTAGCAGGAAATGGTTTAGGTGTTTTGCAAAAAATCAGATATCGCTTTAATACGATGTGCAACTAGTTTTTTTCCCAAGGCTACGCCACTAAGACCCAATTTTTTTATCTTATTAGCAGATACTTTTTTAGCCGCAGCAAAAGCTGCTAAGATTCTATCTTTTTGTAAATAAATTGTTTTTCCCAATCCAGAATAAGCTTGAAAATCTGCTTCACAAACCAATAAAAACTGCTCTAAACGTGAGGATTGTCTAAACGCATCGGTATTTTCGAGTAAAGTATACAGAGATTGTGCATCGAGTTCTAAAGCACGATGGCAAAGCAGATGATAAGCCGCTGCTGTGACGGCAAGAGCTACATAAGCATGCGGTATACGATAACGCTGACATAAAGTTTCTATCTTGTGAACTCCTGTTTGTGTTCCTTCTTTTGCTACACCCTTCCCAAAATCACAAAGTATTGCGGCAAATCGTACTTGTGGATCATCAGTCAATACCACAGCTTTTTCTAAAACAGATAAATAATTACGTTGGCCCTGTGATCGTTGGTCAGCTACTCGATCATACTGGATATATAATGCTTGTAGCTCAGGAAACAAAACGGCTAATGCTCCGCAATCATACAAGGTTTTAATAAAAGCTTGTGGCGCAGCTTCGTTGAGCGCAGTTGAAAATTCTTGCCAAACTCGTTCTGGCACCAACGCTTGTGCTTCACCAACAGACACCATGGCTTTCATTAATTCCATGGTTTCTTTAGCTACTCGAAAGCCTAATGGAGCAAATCGCGCCATAAAACGCGCAACTCTTAAAATTCGAACTGGATCTTCACTAAAGGCAGAAGAAACATGGCGTAATAATTTATTTTCCACATCTTTTTGTCCCTGAAAAGGATCAATAATATCGCCGCTACTATTTTGTGCCATCGCATTAATAGTCAGATCTCTACGTTTTAAATCTTCCTCGAGCGATACTTCAGGCGCTGCATAGACAGCAAACCCTTTATATCCGGGACCTATTTTGCGTTCTGTACGCGCTAAAGCATATTCTTCATGAGTTTTAGGATGAAGAAATACTGGGAAATCTTTACCGATTAAGCGAAATCCTTGCTTTAACATTTCCTCAGGACTTGTGCCTACAACGACATAATCACGTTCTTTTACTGGATAACCTAATAATTGATCACGTACCGCACCACCGACTAAATAAATTTCCAAAGCAATTTCCTTTAAAATTAATGTTTAATTAGGCAAAGCTCCATAATAAAAATAGACCAAAGTCATTATTCTACCAACAAATTATACTCAAACT
>DAIQAW010000009.1:0-11494 GCA_036781465.1 Candidatus Aquirickettsiella sp. | reverse complement strand
AACCTTGATACCTCCATGCGCTAGCACTGCATAAGCTTGTGCCAATTGTAAAGCAGTGACTGAGATTCCATAACCAAACGATAAAGTGGCAAGTACAAAAGGATTCCATACCTTAAAATTTGGCAAACTACCGGTTCGCTCTCCTGGAAAACCACTTTGTGTAATTTGACCAAAACCCACTTGATGTAAAGTATTCCACAAATTTTCTGCGGGAAGTGAAAGAATAAGCTTTGACATTCCCATGTTACTCGAGATCTGTAATATCTTAGTTAAATCCATGACCCCATTATTATGTTCATCCATAATTCGCTTACCTGCAACAATCATCCAGCCAGGTGATGTATCGATTTGACTATTAGGAGTAAATTGGCCGCTCGCTAACACACTTGCCATACTAAAACTTTTAATAGTGGACCCTGGTTCAAATAGATCGGTTAATGCACGGTTACGTGTATGACCATCCTGCGCCGTTAATCTATCATTAGGATTATAAGAGGGCCAATTTACCATTGCTAAAACTTCGCCAGTTTTAACATCAAGTACGACAACCGATCCTGAATCGGCTTGATATCGTTCAATGCCAGTCTTCAGCTCTCTATAGGCAACATATTGGATACGTTTATCGATACTTAATTGTAAGTCGTGTCCAGGTCTTGGCTTACGAATAGATCGTATATCCGCCACGACATGTCCTAATCGATCTTTAATAACTTTCTTTAAACCGGATTGACCTTCTAACCAATTATTATAAGCTAACTCTAAACCTTCTTGACCTTTATCATCTATATTAGTTAAACCAACCACATGCGCCATCACTGGGCCTTCTGGGTAATAACGATGATATTCATTTTGTAAAAATAAGCCTGGTATTTTTAAATCCTTGATTTGTTTTGCTAAACTCGGATTTAAACCCCGTTTTAAATAAATAAATTCTTTAAATTGACCATGTAATTGTATTTCATGAATGCTTTTTGGGTTGATTTGTAAAAAATGACCTAACAAAGAAAGTTGTTGTCGATTAGGTCTAAAGTAAGCGGGATCGATCCAAACAGCATCGACGGGAGTACTGATAGCTAAAGGCACACCCTGGCGATCCAAAATCATCCCACGATGTGCAGAAATATTTAAAGTACGTACTGTTCTTGCATTACCTTGATTACGCAAAAACTGACGGTTAATAACTGTTAAATTGATAAGACGAGCAATTAAACCCAAAGCGATGATCGTTAATATAAAAACCACGATCATTAAGCGCCATTGGTATTTTGTAGCAATAGAAGTAAATTTATTTTTTTTGATCTGACGACCCTGCATGTATATTACACCTCTTGCTAAACCGAATTAAGGGCTTGAGTCGGAGGCGAACAAACGAATAGCATTCTAAACAGACTTCGTTAATAAAACCGTATTTTTCATTTCGGGAATTTGCATTCCTAATTCTTGTTGGGCTAGGGTTTGTATTCGAACGGGCGCCACCCAAGTATTTTCCTCAAGTAATAGTTGGCTCCATTCTGTTTTTAAATTATCGGAATCTTGCTGGCTTGCTTGTAATTGACTATATAAGTTACGTTGTACAGTTTTTATATAAATAAGTGAAAGTGCTGAAGACAAAACGGCTAATATTAATAAAATGAGTCCTATCATCTTTAAGGAAATAAACCAGTTTTGTCTGTGATCCCATGTCAAGGTATTTTGTGTTAAAGCACGTGCCGCCATATTCATGATATTTTCTCCGCAATTCGTAACACTGCGCTACGCGATCGTGGATTGACTTTAATCGCATACGCATCCGGTTTAATCCCGCGACCCAAATTTTTTAATTTAGGTCTCCATTCAGCTGGCATGAAAGGTAGCTTTTTTAATTCCACCGCTTCATGAGCATGCTGACGAATAAAACGTTTTACGATCCGATCTTCTAATGAATGAAAGCTAATGACTAACAAACGTCCACCTATCTTCAATACTTCTAGACTTTGTTCTAAGCAGGACTTTAAATCTTCCAATTCATTATTAATTCGAATGCGTATTGCCTGAAAGGTTTGAGTAGCAGGATGTTTATGCCTTTCCCATCGCGGATGAGCTAACTTCACCACATTCGCTAAATGAACCGTCGTGACAATAGGTCTTAACTTTCGCTCTTCTCCTATTGCTCGAGCAATACGTTTTGCATAACGTTCTTCGCCATAATCTTTTAGTACTTGTGCAATTTCCTTTTCTGCTGCACAAGCTAGCCATTCAGCTGCGCTGATTTCTGTTTTCGGATCCATACGCATATCTAATGGCCCGTCTCTTAAAAAACTGAATCCTCTTTCCGCTTGATCTAGTTGAGGTGAAGAAACACCTAAATCTAATAAAAGCCCCGATACCCGTCCTGTAATTTCTTCGAATGCCGTTATTTCTTTAATCCGTTTAAATGAACCTTGATAAATCTTAAAACGTTTATCATGGCCCCACTGCTGTTGTGCATAAACAACAGCTGCTGGATCTTTATCAATGGCTATTAATCTCCCCTTTTTTCCTAAATGCCGTAAAATCTCTCCGGCATGTCCACCCCGCCCAAATGTGGCATCAATGTATATTCCATCGGCATCAATGGCTAAATATTCAACCACCTCTGCAAGTAAAACGGGTTGATGCTGTTCTTGTTTTTGCATCACTAAGCCTATAACGCTAGGGTCTGTAACTCATCAGGTATATCTCCGGGCTTAACCGTTTCTGAAATCCATTGAGTACGATAATTGTCCCATTCACTAGCGCCCCACAACTCAATTTTTCTACCTTGACCTACGACCATGATTTCTTTTTCTAAATGAGCGTAATTTCTTAATAATGCTGGCAATAAAATTCGATCATGTTTATCTAAATACAAATCGGTTGCATGACCTACCAGTAAACGCTGAATACGTCGTACTGCTGGATTAAAGCTTGGTAAAGCCTGCAACTTTTCTTCGATACTTTCCCATTCGTGTATTGGATAAAGCAACAAACAAGGAGACTCGGTATCGATGGTTAGTACTAGCTGAGATTCTTTACCTGCAGGCAGTAACTCTCGATGACGCACCGGTAACTTGATCCGGCCTTTTGCATCGAGCACTACCAAATTTATACCCCGAAACATAATTTATCCCATTTCTGCCCACATTTACCCACTTTTTTCCACTTAATTACACTATAGGAATTAGAATTGCTTCTTGTCAAGCATTAAGCTGGAGGAGCTTAGATAAATGTGTTTATAAATACAATAAAGAGTAAACAGACTTTAAATTTGACAGATTAAATTACCTGAATGGTAATAGTTTAGAAAAGAGAGTCAGCCGATAAGCCGGGTTCTGTCGTGGACAGTCATTCATCTAGGATATACGTCACCATATACCTCAAGCGACCTACCCGAACCTAGCGTGGGCCACGCCTAAAAGGTTCCTATTTGGTCTTGCTCCAAGTGGGGTTTGCCCTGCCATCACTGTTACCAACAATGCGGTGTGCTTTTACCACACCTTTTCACCCTTACCTCGTTCTATTTTCGCCAAAATCGGTGAAATTAGTTATAGGCGGTATATTTTCTGTGGCACTTTCCGTAGGCTTACACCTCCCAGGCATTACCTGGCACTTTGCCCGATGGAGCCCGGACTTTCCTCTGTAGAAAACTACAGCGACTGTCTAGCCAACTCTACTTAAGACTTAGCGTACTATTTTTTCGCTGTGCATTGCAATACAATTAAAAAATATTTCTTGAATAAAGCTTAGTAAAAAAATTAGTCTTTTTTGCATATCATTAATTATTGCGCGTAAAAGGTATTGTTCGTGCGATCACGAAGCAATCTAGGAAAAACTGTCAATGAAAAAAAAATTGTACATTGGTTTAATGTCAGGTACGAGTATGGATGCAATAGATGCTGCATTAGTAGATTTTTCTAGTGACCAACCCAGCTTGCTTGCGAGCTACAAATCCCCTTTGTCCAATACTTTACGTGAAGATCTTACCGAATTATACACTACAAACTCAATCAACATTGTAAAATTTGCTGAACTCGATCAAAAAATAGCATTAATTTCCGTGGAAACAATAAAAAAATTATTAGCAGCAACTAAATTTTCTGCCAAAGATATTTTAGCCATAGGCAGTCATGGTCAAACCGTTTTTCATTATCCCCATCTTTCAAGTTACCCTTTTACAATTCAGATTGGCGATCCGAATATTATTGCCGAAAAAACCGGAATAACAACGATTGCAGATTTTCGTCGACGTGATATTGCTGCAGGTGGCCAAGGTGCCCCTCTAACGCCCGCTTTTCACAACTCTATTTTTCGCACTGAAAAAGAAGATACTATTGTGTTAAATCTTGGTGGGATTGCTAATATCACTTATTTACCTGCCGATTTAAATGCAACTATTTTAGGTTTTGATATCGGCCCAGCAAATTGTTTACTGGATCAATGGATACACGCTCACTTCCAACAATGGTTTGATAAAAATGGCGTTTGGGCAGCAAGCGCTACTTTTGATGAAGCATTATTACGTCAATTTTTATCCGATCCTTATTTTCAATTAAAACCACCTAAAAGTACCGGGCCTGAATATTTCAATTTTAATTGGATACAAACTCATTTAGCTAAACTAATAAATCAACAAGCATCACCCGCTAGTGTGCAAACAACACTTTGTGAACTCATTGCAGTTAGCATTAGCAGAGCTATCCAGGCCATTAAAAGTATTAATGGGGTCATTTTGCTGTGTGGAGGAGGAAGTAAGAATATTTACTTAAGAAAACGCATCCAACGACATTGCCATCTCCATCGAGTATTGTTAACCGATGACCGAGGCATTGCCAGTGATTGGGTAGAAGCTATGGCATTTGCATGGATTGCAAAACAAACTTTAGAGGGAAAATCCAGTAATCTTCCTGGAGTAACTGGCGCTAAAAACGCAACCATACTGGGTGGAATATACCTAAAAGCTTAAGCCGCAAAAGAAGAACCGCAGCCACAAGTGGTTTTAGCATTTGGATTGCGAATGATAAACTGTTCCCCGGTTAAGTCAGATTTATAATCGATTTCTGCACCTACTAAATAAACTAAACTCATGGGGTCCACAAGTAGTTGAACCTTGATAGAATCGCAATTTTCCGTATCGTCTTTAATGATAGTCTTGCTTATCACCGTATCATCTTCATTGGTAGTCTCATCAAAACTAAATCCATATTGAAAACCAGAACAACCACCACCGGTAATAAAGACACGTAATTTTAGCTGAAAATTCTCTTCCTCAGCAATTAATTCTCCTATTTTTCTAGCTGCATTTTCTGTAAGAGTAATCGGGGCTATGCCTGAGAAGGACATTTCTGAAACTAAACTTTGCTGTGATGGTATTTCTGACATAAGACCCTACTGCGTGAAAATTGCCTGAAAATTATACATTACTCCAAGTGCTAAGCCTATAGCAAAAATATTATTTGACGTAATTGACTCATTTTTGAAATGTCGCAGTAAGGACGGGTTTAGCCAACCCCATGTAATTGCCTATGTAACTGTCTAAAATCCTTGGGATTTAAACTATCCGGCAATAAAACTAAGGAAATTTTGCTTTTTTTCTTATCTAAGGAAACAAAATTTAATAAGACAAAATAACGGGTACAAATACTATCATCCGCTAAATTGAATAGCTTCACTTCACCTAAATTATTTCTCAATTGCCAAGAATCTAAACTTTGTTGCCAAAATTCAATCACAGAATGTGGATTATTTAATAAGACCTGTTGACAAAAAAGAGTCACAAAGCTCATTAAACAAGCCAAACTTAATAATAATTTAGTCCACCATGGCCAAGATAAAAAACATAAACAAGCAATAGCACCACCATGCACCACTAGGAGAAAAATAGCAAAATAATAAGAGGATTTTAAACGATAGAAATTAGCAGCCACAACTTACCTGATCTATCAAAATCTGCATCGCTGCATTTTCTACAGGCTGGCGTTTAATTAAATAGCAATAAAGCTCTTGATCCGAATAAGTTAATAATTGTTCAAATAACTCTTGACTGGCAGTGTTTAAATTTAAGTAATTTTTCTCTAAAAAAGTTAATAAAACAAGATCTAATTCGAGCATGCCGCGCCGGCATTGCCATCGTAAACGCTTTAATTTTTCTTGCAAGTTCTTCATCGCTGAGAGTCATAGGCTCTGTCAAAAATTAGTTCACTAGAATATCACGAATCTGCCTTTGGCTACCATCGCCCATAATAGCATAACCTGCAGCATGAGGAAGTTTATCCTGATAGATTTGCAAAAAATGTTGGAGATATTCAGGGTTAAAAACAATACTTTTTACCCCTAAACTGGATAAAGTCACATAATTACCACGTATTCCTAAGGGTGTTTTTCTCAAAAACAGTAATTCTAATTCTGGATAAAGTGGATCTGAATCTTGTAAGATATTTTTGTTAGTTTTTTCAACTAAAGCAAAAATATCGCGCGTTTCAAGAATATCATCACGATGATCTTCAGCCGATTGAGCGGGATGCACTACTAAAAACCCTGAATTTTCAGGTAAAAAAGTTGCATAATCTTTATTACTTTTGATACTTAAATCCAACACCAAAGCCCGATTTAGGGCTTTTGATCCCATAAAAAGCACTTCTTCACTCGGGAAAAATCGCGTTAATAAGATATAAGCTAGACAGGCTATCGTCACCAACAAAGCGGCTATCAATACTTTTAAGTTAGTCATTTTGCTCATTTTATTTCCTTATCATTGCAACAGAAGATGAAAAACCACTATGTTATTTAACGGCTCGATATCGTTCATCATGTTTCGCAAGTACTTGTTTGGCTTGCATAATACCTGCTTGATCCAAACTTCCTTCAATAACTACAGACTGCCCTTCACGAAATAAATCCGGTAGTATACCTTGATATTCAACCAACACATTATGGGTTGCATCACTCACTACAAAAGAAACTAACAAATGCCGCTCATTTTGTTTTACCGAGCCTTTTTTAACTTGACCTCCTAAACGGAACAGTCGTCCAGGTGTTAAATGCCGCTCAGCAAGTTGCGTGGGTGTATAAAACAAATTAATGTTTTGTTTTAAAGCATAAAGAGATAAGCCAATAACAAAACCAGCCATCAACAATATAAATAAAACAAAATTTAAACGTTTTTTTTGGAGTACATTCATTGCATTTTTGCTGTCCTAATCACACAGAAGTTTCATGAAAAAACTAACAAGATGATGTCATTACATTCTAGTTATTATTAACCAATTCGTTAATTTGTAATGCTGCAAAAACTTCATTTAATTGTTGAGTAACTCGTAGAAAAGTGGTTCGTTTAGAAAGTTCTTTTAAACGCTGTGCACCCACATAGGTACAGGTAGAACGCAACCCACCTAAAATATCAAGTACTGTATTTTCTACCTTACCTCGATAAGGAACATTGACAGAACGACCTTCGCTAGCACGATAAGCATTCATCTTACCATGATGCTTATGCATTGCTTCACTGGAACTCATTCCATAAAATCGCATAAACCATTTGCCGTTTTCCTCTACTTTTTCGCCAGCACATTCCTCATGACCAGCCAACATGCCTCCTAACATAACAAAGTCGGCACCTGCCGCAAACGCTTTAGCAACATCACCCGGTGAAACGCAACCACCATCTGCACATAAAAGTCCACCTAAACCATGTACAGCATCTGCACATTCTATGATAGCGGACAATTGTGGATAACCCACACCTGTTTTTAAACGTGTGGTACAAACAGAACCCGGACCAATTCCTACTTTGACAATATCTGCACCAGCTAAAACCAACTCTTCGGCCATTTCTGCAGTCACCACATTGCCTGCAATCAAAGTTTTTTTCGGATATTTTTTTCGTAAGGCACGAATACTATCGACAAAACGTTGTGTATAACCATTAGCAACATCGATGCAAATAAAAGGACTGGGGGCTATTTTAATTATTTTTGCCAGCATATCCACATCTTTTGTTTTAATTCCTATTGTTGGAAAACAGTAAGCAATAGACTTGGGATGCTGATTATAGAATTTTTTCCAATCTTGTAAGCTTGCAAATTTATCAATCGCAGTGAGTAATTTATGTTTGGCTAAACTTTTAGCCATGGCAAAAGTACCGGTATGATCCATATTTGAAGCAATAATCGGTATCCCTTTCCATGAAAATCCTGAGTGTTTAAACGTATATTCGCGGATTAAATCAACATCCGCGCGTGTTTGCAAGGTACTACGCTTCGGGCGGATTAAAACATCCTTAAAATCTAACCTTACTTCTTGCTCGATGCGCATAATAACCTCATGACTCATTAATTTTGGCTGCTTTATTACTAGATTATCTAAGTAATATGTCTAAGCATAAAGATTGCATATGTTATCATACCATTATGAAAAAACCCTTAGTCTTAGTCGACGGCACTTCTTATCTTTATCGTGCCTTTCATGCGCTTCCACCTTTAAGTAATTCTAAAGGAGAGCCTACTGGCGCTGTGTATGGGGTTATTAATATGCTACGCAAATTAATTAAAGATACTTGCCCAGAATATATAGTGGTAGTTTTCGATGCTAAAGGTAAAACATTTCGTGAAGAATTATATACGGAATACAAAGCGCATCGCCCTTCCATGCCAGATGAATTACAACCACAAATAGAGCCTCTCTATGCCATTGTTCGTAGCTTAGGACTGCCGCTTATCATCCATCCTGGCGTTGAAGCAGATGATGTGATAGGTACATTAGCCTCAAAGGCCCTAAAACAACATCTACCGGTTTTAATTTCCACAGGTGATAAGGACTTTGCGCAATTAGTCTGTGAAGATATCACTCTAGTAAATACCATGACGAACACACATCTAGACCATCAAGGTGTCATAGATAAATTTGGCGTTAGACCAGAACAAATAACTGATTATTTAAGTTTAATTGGTGATGCCGTAGATAATGTCCCTGGGATTCCCAACGTAGGACCAAAAACCGCAGCAAAATGGCTTAAGCAATATGGAAACCTTGAATCACTGATAAAAAACGCAGATGAAATTAAAGGTAAAATAGGAGAAAATCTTAAAGCACATCTCGATAAGCTCCCTTTATCTCGCCAATTAGTCACGATTAAAACCGATGTCGATCTGGAATTTGACTTAGAAAAATTTCGACCCAAAGCTCCCGATATTTCTGCGCTAATGGAAAGCTACAAGAAACTAGAATTCAAAGGATGGCTTAGAGAATTAGAAAAACATTTAGATCCCTCTAGCCAAACTACTGATAAATCTGAAACCAATCGAACACTTTATTCGTTAATTCTCGACAAAAAATCTTTTCAACTATTTTTGAAACAATTAACTAAAATAAAAATCTGGGCATTTGATACCGAAACGACGAGTTTAGATGTCATGCAAGCAGAACTCGTCGGCCTATCTTTTGCCATAAAAGGTGAAAAACCAGTTTATATTCCTTTAGCTCATGATTATATTGGGGCACCCGAACAATTAAATAGAAATTGGGTTTTGCAACAACTTCAACCACTATTTGAAGATCCTAAACAATTAAAAATAGGCCATAACTTAAAATATGATATGGGTGTTCTCGCCAATTATGGGATCCAGCTGCAAGGATTGGGTTTTGATACCATGCTGGAATCTTATTTACTCGACAGTGCGAGTAATTCACATAGTTTAAATAACGCAGCAATAAAACATTTGGATCATAAAACGATACATTTTGAAGAAATTGCTGGCAAAGGTGCTAAACAAAAAACATTTAACCAAATCGATATCCAAGAAGCAGGTCCTTATGCTGCTGAAGATGCCGATATTGCTTTACGCTTACATGATTCACTCAAGCCTCAATTAGATGCATTTCCAGGTTTATCTAAAGTTTTCACGCACATTGAAATGCCATTAGTCTCGGTTTTATCTCATATCGAGCGTTACGGTGTATTAGTTGATGCACAATTATTGCAAAAACAAAGTCGCTCCATTGCGAAACGCTTGATAAAACTTGAAGAAGAAGCCTATCAATTGGCAGGTAAAACTTTTAATTTAGGATCACCTAAACAATTACAAACCGTTTTATTTATTGAGCAAGGCTTACCTATTTTAGAAAAAACTCCAAAAGGTCAAGCATCCACCTCAGAAAGTGTTTTGCAAGCACTCGCAATAAAATTTCCACTCGCTAAAGTCATTTTAAAACATCGCAGTTTAAGTAAATTAAAATCAACTTATACAGATAAACTTCCTCAACAAATTAATGTAAAAACTGGTCGAATTCATACTTCTTACCACCAAGCCGCAGTGGTTACAGGGCGACTTTCCTCGTCTGATCCTAATCTACAAAATATTCCTGCGCGCACTAAAGAAGGCCGAAAAATTCGCCAAGCATTTATTGCACCATCGGGTTATAAAATTATTGCAGCGGATTATTCTCAGATTGAATTACGCATTGTCGCCCACTTTTCGCAAGATAAAGGTTTACTGGATGCATTTGCGAAAAATCTCGATATTCACCAAGCTACTGCCGCAGAGGTTTTAAACATTCCCTTAAATCAAGTCACGCATGAACAACGTCGCAGTGCTAAAGCCGTTAATTTTGGCCTCATTTATGGGATGTCCGCTTTTGGCTTAGCCAGACAATTAGGCATCTCGCGTGAAGAAGCTAAAATTTATATTGACCGCTATTTTGCTCGTTACCCTGGTGTAAAAGAATATATGGAACGGACGCGCTTACAAGCACATAAGCATGCTTATGTTACCACTTTATTTGGACGTCGTTTAAACTTGGCTTTCATTAATTCCAGTGATCCTTTACAACGTCGAGCCAGCGAACGGGCTGCTATTAATGCACCTTTACAAGGCAGCGCAGCAGATATCATCAAAAAAGCCATGATCACAATTGACCACTCTTTAACTCAACATAAATTTCAAGCACATATGATTATGCAAGTACACGATGAATTGGTATTTGAAGTCGCCGATGCTGACATAAACCCAGTAAAACAACTCATTGAGGATTTAATGGTCAATACCACTCAGCTGTCCGTGCCACTCGTGGTTGATATTCAGATAGGTTCAAATTGGGACAAAGCCCGTTAACCAAAAAAGGTTTACTTACCTCCTATTACCAAAAAAATTACCTATTAGGTATAAAATAATGCCATCTTAAAAATACCGCTATTCTTTTTTTTCACTATTTTTTGTGGAGATATCTTGTATTTAGTGCATTGACAACCTAAAACTACACACTTAGATTCTCACTAACTCCCCTCTGATTAGATAAACTCTTAACGTTCAGGGCTATGCCCTATGCATTTCCCATGCTAAACTTACTGCGCTTGGTTATAAGCTAAATAAATTTAAGACCAAGGCTTTTTGAGATTATATTTATATTTAAAATTTGCATGGAGAAGCTAATTATGTCTAAAGGGCAACTACAAGATCCTTTTCTAAAAGCATTGCGTAAAGATAACGTTCCGGTTTCAATCTAT
>DAIQAW010000008.1:0-11589 GCA_036781465.1 Candidatus Aquirickettsiella sp. | reverse complement strand
TATGATGACAATAAGTATTCCTTGTTTATGAAAAAAATGTGCAGCTTGTTTTAAATCATTTAAGTTATTAATTTTTTTTCCGTATAAATATTCCGCTTCAAAATGATTGGGTGTAATAATGCTAGCAATGGATAAAATTTGGGTACGAAAGAAATCAGGAATATCCGGTTTAACAAAACAAGCTTTACCATTCGGCGTAGCCATAACGGGATCACAGAGATAAACAAGTTTAGGATTAGCTTGTTGAAATTGTTGTACGGTTTCAACAATAACACGGCCAATTTCTTTATCACCAATATAACCAGATAAAATTGCATTACATTGTTTTGCTAAATCTAAGGAAACTAAACCCTGTATGACGGCACGAACTTGCTCAGCAGTGCAAATATCACCTTGCCAATGACCATAGCCAGTATGGTTGGAAAATTGCACCGTATTAACGGGCCACACATCAAATCCCATTGCTTGCAAGGGGAAAGTTGCTGCTTTGTTACCTACATAGCCATAACTAACATGGGATTGTATCGATAAAATATTCATTAGACCTCTTAGCAAAAGCCTAGCCGCTTGTTCATCCTCTTACAAATATGGTGCCCCAGGCCGGATTCGAACCGGCGACCTGTCCCTTAGGAGGGGACCGCGCTTTCCAACTGTGCCACCGGGGCAGAATGAATCGTATTATACGCCGAGACTATAATTTTCGAATCAATAAATTTATTAGTTTAATAATTAAATATTTATTTTTTTAAATTTGTAATATCAATTTGATCCTAAAGATTTTTTAGACTGTCCTGTGACTGTGATAAGATGTGCAAAAATTGTCTAGCAATGCCATAATGTCGCGCTAAATAAATTTTAAGGTTTAGCATGTCATGTCTATAGAAAAGAAACATATGACCACTCACCGATTGTATCCTTGGTTAGTCATTGCTTTAGCTGCTGCATTTTTATTTTATAAATACATTTTACAAGTCTCTCCCAGCATCATGACTGAGGACCTGATGCGTGTATTTCAGATACAAGGTACCGGTTTAGGTAATTTAGCGGCGAGTTTTTTTTATTCTTTTTTAATAGCCCAACTTTTTGTGGGTGTTTTACTCGATCGTTATAGTCCGCGTTTATTAACTGCAATAGCTATTTTGATATGTGCGGCCGGAATTTATATTTTCTCTAAGGCACATAACTTAAATATAGCCACTTGGGCTAGGGCATTTATGGGCGTTGGAGCGGCTTTTGCCACAGTGAGTTATATGAAGATGACTAGCCTTTGGTTCAAACCCGATCAATTTGCATTTGTTGGTGGTTTGTTGGCTACAGCAGCGATGTTAGGAGCAGTTGCAGGCCAAGTGCCATTGTCCTTTGCGGTTAGTGTTTTCGGTTGGCGACAGAGTTTATATTTGTGTGCTGTGAGCGGACTTATTTTAGCAGTTTTATTTTACTTAATTGTGCGTGACAACCCGATAGGAGCAGTCAGCGAAGCTGGAATAAGTGAAAAATTTTCGTTTCATGATGTGTGGATGGTATTGAATAGTAAACAAAACTGGTTAATTACATTTTATAGTGGATTGGCTTTTTCACCCATTGATAGTTTTGCCGGACTTTGGTGTATTCCTTTTTTAAAAGAAACATATCAGGTTTCGCATACTCAAGCCGCTTTTTTGGCTTCTTTTATTTTTTTAGGTTTAGCTTTTGGCAGTCCATTAATAGGCTTATGGTCGGATCGGATAAACAAACGACGTCCGGTAATGTTGATTAATGCTTTTGTAGCTTTGGTTTGCATTATCTTGATTATCTATATGAGTTTCCCGCTGTGGTTGTTGGGAACGTTGTTATTTATATTTGGATTTAGCACCGGTGCATTTATGTTAGGTTTTGCGTTGGGAAGAGAATTAAATAAAATAACCGTTGCAGCGACAATAATCGCCTTAATTAATACTGGTGATATTATTTTCAGTGCGTTAACTCAGCCATTGATAGGAAAATTATTAGATGGTCATTGGCATGGCAAATTTATATCCGGTGTGCATTACTTTTCAACTATTGAATACCGGCATGCATTAAGTATATTACCCATCTATCTTCTATTATCACTAATTTTGTTATTTTTTATCCGGGAATCGAACTCACAACAATTGGTGATATAAATATCAATTATTTATGGACCAGTTGGATTAAGTTGATCGATAACCGTGGTTTTATAATCAGATTGCATAATTGGTAAATTTCGAAAATCCTGTAGCACTTTCATGCAAGGAATAGACTGGTTTTTACTTTCAGCTATTCGCGCTTCCTGGCTGATACGTTGATAAACCAAAGAAGCTGCTGCTTGATCAGAAGGATCGCTCGATAACTTATTTATGGCTTCGTTTATTCTTGCAGAAAAATCTCCTAAATTCTGTCCGCAAGCCTGAGCGATACCCGCTATAGCACCCGCTTGTCTAGCAAACTCGATAGCTTTACTTTGTGGGTTGCTTAATGCTGCTGAGGGAGTGTTGCCATTAGTAGGGGGAACATTGGCTAATACACTAGCACTGAGTCCTAATAGCAGAATGAAACTTAATATTTTTTTTTGTATGGTAAGCATATTATTAATTCTAGTTGATAGAATAAGGCAGTTCTAAAAAGTCTATTAATGGACCTTCAGGACTCCCTAGTCTGATACTATGGGAAATAGCTTGAGTTTGCAAACATGCTAAGGCTTGGTAGCAATTACCCTGTTCTTTAGCGCACATAATCAGAGTGCCTTTTTCCATCGTTTGTTCACTGTCAAATAGAGGGGTGCCGGGTAGGGACGGGTTATCGTCTTGAAAACTTACCCGATAAAGACGACTTTTGGATTTTCCTAAATAATGCGTTCGAGCGATGATTTCTTGGCCTATATAACAACCTTTGTTAAAGCTTACGCCATGTATCTGTGGGAAGTTCAGTTGATGTGGTGTAAATTGACTACTGGTTTCGGGATAAATGGTCGGAATGCCAGCCATGATATCTAATAAGTGCCAGTGATCGATATTCTGTAGCTTAAGCGCATCGATAAACCCAATGGGTTCAGAAGTAGATATTAGCAAAATAATGCGCGGCGCAGGTCCCGGAATAGATAAACTTAGCTTATTATTAAACTCTGTAACTTCATTTTCCTTCGCTACATATAATTTTTGATCATTTAGTAAACCTTTTAAATAAGGGCCATAAAGTCCAATTTTTTGCCAATCTTTACTGACATCCGTTAAGGTTACTTTGGAAAAAACCGCATACTTTTGTAAGGAGGCTAATAAAAGCGGCAGCATATTGAGCGGCAATAAAAAGTAATAGTTATTTTGGTAAAAAAATAAACGAAAACTAGCAATTACGCGTCCTTTGACATCACAATGTGCACCTAATCGGCTTTGTTCTGCACTGATTTCCTCCAAATCACAAGTCAATTGACCTTGTAAGAATTGCTTAGCGTCTTTGCCACTGATTCGAATAAGCCCAAGATCGATGAGATCAATGCTGTTATTTTTACCAATTATTTTTTCGAACATAAAAACCCAGCCTTATTCGTTAAATCAGCAAATATTCACTAGAATAAATTAACGATTATAAATTATTACCAGTATTTATATAAGCGACCTAAGCAGGTAGTTGATTAAATAAAAAACGCATAGAAAAAAACCATAAAAAGCTTTAGGTCTTAGGGGGGGGATATGCGTTGCTTCATTAAATTTTCAATCAGTATTTTGTTTTTTTTAGTTTTCCAAGATGTAATAGGTGTAACTATAAATAATACTTTAGGAGTTATGGCTACCGTTGGTGGTGGAGCAAATTGTACATTTGGATCTGTCTCAGATATGAGATTTCCTAATTATTATTCATTCAATTCTAATCCGGATTATGCAACAGGTACAGTGACAATAACCTGTATACCTAACTTAGCCTACGATATAGGAATTAATAAAGGACAAGGTGCAGGTGCAACAGAAACTCATCGACTGTTAACCAAACAAGGAGGAAATCAACTATTAAATTACGGTCTTTTCCAAGATGCAGGTCATCAACATAGCTATGGAACAGTAATTGGGCAAAATACGTTGCATCAAATAGCAACTGGATCTGCCGAAGTGATTACTATTTATGGGGAAATTCCTAGCAATCAACCGGTGACGGCAGGTGTCTATTTAGATCGAGTGACCCTATTTGTAACATTTTAATATCAATTAAGTGATTATGCGATTATTTTATAGGCTAGAGTTAAGTTAATTTAAACTTGATCACTTTAATAAAGCATTATATTCTCTTTATGTGCTATAGGATCTTTATTTGATAAGGAAATCGATTATGTTTAGAGCACAAAATGCTTTTTTTGTATTGTTAATTATATTTTTCAATCCAGTTGCATTTGCTGCGACAGTAACGGCAAATTTACCCGTTAACGCAACAGTGAATGCAACTTGTATCTTTGGTAATATTACTTCAGTAAACTTTGGTAACTATTCGGGAGCTCAAAACGATGCGACGGGTAGCATCGAGGTGACTTGTAATAATGGTACTGCATATACCATTGGTTTAAATGCCGGAACAGGTAGTGGCGCAACTATTACTAACAGGGTTATGACAGGAACACCTTCGGGAACACTTGGCTATAGGCTTTTTCAAGATCCAGCGCGCACAATAAATTGGGGAAATACTCCACCCACTGATACAGTAAATTTGACAGGTAATGGAGCGGTTCAATTATCTACAGTCTATGGGCGAATAGCTGCCGGTGCAGTTCCTGCGACAGGTAGTTATAATGACACTGTACTAATAACCGTTACTTACTGACATTATTCTGTTTAAAGTATCCTGACGAACATATAAATGGTACTTATTATGCTAATTGATTTATTAATTAAACGCTCAATAGTTATCTATTTATAAAGAGGATTGTAAGGGATCAATTAAGAATGAAAATAAAGTACTATATTGCTAGTTTCGGTATTCTAGCTGTCTTATTAATTTCAGATGTTAGTGCTAACGTTTTAGAAGTTACGCCAGTACAGCTTTCTTTGTCTCCTACTCAAAGGATAGGCGTGCTTAGAGTTACTAATCGAAGTGATGAAAGTAGTATATTACAATTAAGTTTACTTGACTGGCAACAAAGCCCTAAGTGTAAAGATATTTATAAGATTTCACATGACATCTTGCTTACTCCCCCCTTATTTGTATTACCGGCACATAAAACCCAAATTATTCGTTTTGCTTTAAGACATCCTACATACAATACAGTGCAAAAAACTTATCGAATGCATTTAAAAGAAGTGCAGCCACTAAGACAAAAAAAATTAGGCCAAACCTTGTATTTTTTAATGGATATCTCTCTCCCTTTATTTATACAGCCGTTACATATGGTTGAGAATGCAGTTTGGTCAATCAAAGTTTTAGATGCACACCATATGAAATTGAATTTATATAATGATGGCAATATTTCTTTATTTTTAAATCAATGGCAATTATTGTCTGATCGGCCGCAAAAACATTTAATGAAAAAACATTCAACTTTTACATATGTTTTACCAGGTTGTTCTTATTCTTGTATAGTTAAAGACGATTCTAATATTAATTATACGGATATTCAGTCAAATATTAATGGACACTATAAAAAATCAGCTTTGCATAGGATCTAAATTTTTATTAATTGTATGTTTTATAATTTTTTCTTTAATCAGCATAGATAGTAACGCAAAGCTAGGAAGAAAATCTTCAATAAAACAAGTACCCAAAGAAAAAGCTAAAATTTCAGTCATTCCCATGTTGCTTGAAATAAAGCTTAATGGGACATTATTGCCGGGCGTAGCTCAGTGTTATAAAGATCCATCTGGCCAAATCTGGGTTGAAGAAAATGATTTACGCCAATGGAAGATGCAATTTACTTATCACTCTCCTTTAAACTATGATCGATACCATTTATATAAACTGGATTGGTATCCTGGTCTTCATTATCAATTAGATCAGTATGCGATGCAGCTAACTTTATCTGCACCCCCAGAATTATTTGTTACCCAAACCTTTGATCCTTTTAGTAAACGTTTAGGGGCGTTACGTCCGAAAGATCCTGGCGCCTATCTTAATTATGATGCTGTAGCCTTAAGAAATAATTATCCTGGAATTAATCAAACTAATCTTTCGGCATTAATGGGTTTAGGATTATTTAATCGTTTGGGCGTTGGAACCGCAGATGTACTTGCCTATAACAAATACGCAAATAATATTACGCTTTTAACGAATCAATCCAGTAAATTAGTGCGATTAAATACCACCTGGACTTTAGATCAGCCGGAAAAAATTGCACGTTGGCGCTTTGGTGATGCTATAACGGGCTCGACTTATTGGAGTGGGGCATCACGTTTTGCTGGTATTCAATACGCGACAAATTTTAATACACAACCTAATTTAGTGACGTTTCCACTACCTGGATATCAAGGGGAAGCCGCTATTCCCAGTACGGTAGATGTTTTTGTGAATAGTGTTTTAAACCAACAGCAAATAGTTAACAACGGCCCTTATATATTTAATAATATTCCGGTTATTTCTGGAGCGGGTGATGTAAATGTGGTTACACAAGATTTGCTCGGTCGTAGCAAGGTTGTGAGTTTTTCCTATTATGCAAGTCCGCAATTGCTGAAACCCAATTTAGTTGATTTTTCCTATGAAGCCGGATTTGTTCGTGATAATTATGGTGTGAATAGCAATGATTATGGACGTTTTTTAGCTGTAGCAACTTATCAACGTGGCATTACGGACAACCTAACCTTAGGTGGGCATGCCGAAGTATTGTTTGATCAGCAAACTTTAGGCTTCTCTGCTAATTATTTATTAAATAACTATGGTGTGGCGTCTGTTGCTGTGGCAGGCGGACACAATAATGCAGGTGGTGGAGGTTTGTTAGGTTTAGGTTTTATTCGTCAAGGTCCAAAATTAAGTTATGGTTTTAATACCAGCTTAACTACTTTAAATTATATTCAACTCGGCACACAGCCTAATACCTCACCCCCGAGTGTCGTGAATCAATTATTCTTAGGTTACAGCTTAGAAAATTATGGATCATTGAGTACCAGTTTTACCATGGTAAACAGCCGCAATTTTAATACCGAGAATGGAATATCCAACATACCGACAGCGCGATTATTGACAGCTACCTATACGCATAATTTATTTAAAAATATTTCTCTAAGTTTGGGTTTTGTGGGAGATTTACGAAACTCACAAACAAATCAAGCATTTCTTACCTTAGTTTTTGCTCCAGATGTTAATTATTACGTTAATAATTCAACCACTTGGCAAAATCATCAAGTACAAGATTTGTTGCAATTTACTAAACCAGTTCCATTAGGGACGGGTTACGGTTATAACATTCTGGCTAGCAATAACAGTAATCGTTATGCAGGTGCAGATATGACGGTACAAACTGAAATTGGTGCATATACTGCGCGCTTAGGACAAGGTCGTGGACAAGCCAATTATGAAGTAGATGCGAGCGGCAGTGCTATTTATTTTGCAGGCAATGGTTTTCTAGCACGTAAACTCACGCAAAGTTTTGCTTTAGTGAAGGTTCCTGACTTCCCCAGTGTGGATGTCTATTATGAAAATCAATTAATGGGTAAAACAGATAGAAATGGTAATTTATTAATAACGGAATTATTACCCTATCAAGAAAATACCGTCGAAATAGAGCCCACAACATTACCATTAGATACACAGATTGATGTTACCCATCAAATGGTTGTTCCTTACTATAATAGTGGAGTTTTAGCAGAATTCTCGATTAAACGTATGCAAGGTATAGATTTACATTTAAAAGCACCGAACGGTAAGTTTGTCCCTGTTGGAGCAGAACTTATTTTAAATAATGAAAATTCTTGTGAAAATTATCCTGTAGGGTATGACGGAGAGGTTTATATTTCTGAAATAAAAGGTCATCTATTAGAGGGCTCGGTTAATTGGGAAAATCATGTTTATTATTTTTCAGTCCCACTACCTTATACCAACGACCCAATTATCGAATTAGGAGATGTGCAGTGTTATTAAAAAAAACTAAACGATATTGGTTGTTGATTATTTTATTTTTCTATAATTTTTATAGTCCTGCTGTTTATGCTACCTGTGCTGGACTTGGTTGTTCATGTTCAGTTGCAACCACAGCAGTCACGTTTGGTACTTATGTCCCTACAGCTCAAAAAACGGCTAATGGCAATGTGGCAGTTACGTGTTCTGCGCTAGTAATATTTAGCGCTGCCTATGTGATTAGTATGGCTAAGGGTAATAGTACAACTTACACACCAAGATTCATGAATCGGTTAGGTGTGCATTTAAATTACAATTTATATACTACTGGGGCATTTACTTCGATTTGGGGTGATGCAACTGGAGGTACGGTGACAGTAAGTGATTCCTATACCTCAATTGGATTGTCAACTACTAGAAATTATACGGTTTTTGGTCGAATCCCTATTTCGCAATTTGTCAATACCGGTACTTATACAGACGCTGTTTTGGTAACAGTCACCTATTAAATCCTACCTACAAGTTTTCTGGATAATAAATCATTCCTCTATTAGGCTTAATAGAGGAAGTGAACTAACAATATTCCAAAAAAGCATAGAAATGGATATTTTTTACACTGATTTCAGTTGAAATGTAATTTTTTAGTTTCTTCCTTTAATTGTACAGTAAATAAATGGACTAATTTTTTGTACTACTGGCTGGACAGAAGGGGGTTAATCATGCGTTGGTTATTTAATTTATGTGTCGGTTCGTTATTGGTGATAAGTACAAGTCCAGGATTTTCGGCAATCGGTGGTGATGATACTTCAATGTTGGTTTCGGTCAATGTCGTAGGTGGGTGTATTATTCGTGCTACACCCTTAGTATTTGGTTTATATAATCCTAATTCATCGATTCCAACTAATTCAACAGCACGTCTCAAGGTGTTATGTACCTTAAATACACCTTATTACGTTACACTTGATCAAGGAGCAAATTATGGAGCGACGACAAGATTACGCAGGATGTCTGGACCAGAGCATTCATCCATTAAATATCTTTTAACTCAAAATCCAACACATACGGTAAATTGGGGTAATGTTGTTGGAGTTGATGCGCATTTTGGAGTGGGTAATGGTCTGAAGCAAAATCTTGTAGTGTATGGGCAGATACCAGCTAAACAAAATGTTGGAATAGGCTCGTATAGAGATGTAGTTAATGTGGGAATTATTTTTTAAATATAATTAACCAAACAATTGCTTATCGATTAAATCACATAAGCAATGGATAATTAATAAGTGTGTTTCCTGTATTCGCGCAGTCGATGTACCTTGAACGCGAATTTCAATATCAGTGGAGCTTAATAATCTGGCTAAGGCTCCTCCTTCTTTCCCGGTGAGGGCAATAATTTTTAGATCTCTGCTTTGCGCGGCTTCGCAGGCTTTTAATATATTTTCTGAGTTACCGCTGGTTGAAATAATAAATAAAATATCTCCTGCTTGTCCTAAAGCTTTGATCTGTTTAGAAAAAATTTCACTATAGTTATAGTCATTTGCAATAGAAGTGATCGTTGAAGTATCGGTGGTCAAGGCAATTGCAGGTAAACTTGGACGTTCAGTTTCAAAACGGTTGATCATCTCAGAAGCAAAATGTTGTGAATCAGCTGCCGAGCCGCCATTCCCACAAACCAAAATTTTATTATTATTGAGGAAACATTCAACAAATAATTGGCTGGCTGCCAAAATAATTTCAGGTAGAGCTTCTGCGGCATCCGTTTTTGTGCGTATGCTCTCAGAAAAATGGGTTTTGATTCGTGTTAATAGATTCATAGCTTACCTTGAGAATGCGTTTTTTATCCATTCTACTTGAGCCGAGTCTAGTTTGGAAATACTCCCTATTTTTTGTTGTGTAGGTTTAACACCGACAACATCAAAACGACAAGCCATTTGCTCAGATAGTTGTTGGGATAATAAGTAGTATTCTGCAGCTTTGATGATTTTATTCTGTTTAATCGAATTCACCGATTCCAAACTACTGCCAAAGTTGAGATTTTGTCGATAGCGCACTTCTATGAAGATCAGTGTGGATTGATCTTGCATAATCAAATCAATTTCTCCTAAGCGACAAGCATAATTACGGGCGATTAGTTTTAGTTTTTGCTTTCGTAAATAATCACAAACTAACTGTTCGATTTGATTGCCTAATTTTTTTGTATTGATTGATATAAGCATTAATTGAGAGGGATAATATTTCCATTACGAAATTGCGCACAAGGTAATTGGCGAACGATACGGTGTTGACTATTTAATGAAAGTATTCCTGTAGTACCTTGTAGCGTTTGTTGCGGAGATTGCTTTAGGACTTCTAGCTGCTGAATAATATGGAATGCATCAATGCCTAACGCATAATATTTACTGTTGCGATTAAAACGTTCAGGGGAAGCAGATTTTAGTTGTTGGTACAGATTAGGTTCTACGCTGTTATTAGCAAGCGACCAGGGAGCAGCGCAGAAAATAACTTGATTCAGATCTTTGTCAAAACGCTGCGCGTGCGTACCGCTATAAATTGATGCGGTAGCATAAACGGGTATATCACCCGCAAAAAAGAATTTTAGTAAAGGTTTGACCTGACGGCCTATTTGCGGGCTACTCGCCAAGAAAATTACATCAAAATCGCTACGTCTATCATGTGGACGTTTAAAATGCAGAAAACTCCTCAATTGTCTGGTTATATCAGCGGGATTTTCCGACAACGCAAGTTGACCAACAACAGTTCCTCCTAAAGCTTGCCATTGCTGTGCGAATGCGTCACCAATCTGAGATCCCCAATTGCCATTGGCAGTCATAATAAGTGCAGAACGTTTACCACTTTGCCAAGCATGCTGTATTGCCTGTTGAGCTTCATCGATAGGGGATAAACCAAATTGGTATAACTCAGGGGGTGTACTAATATCAGCATTTAAATAGTTTAGTGCTAAAATCGGTATGCTGGTTTGAAAACTGGCAATGCTTTGTACCTCGGGTTTGAGTAATGGACCGACAATTATTTGTGCATTTTTTGCTATGGCTGTGGAATAAGCCACTTGTATGGAAGACTCAACACTGGTGTCTATTAGTATAATACGCGGTGATGATCCACTTTCTTCAGCAGCGGCTAAAAAACCTTGTTTCACTGACTGACCAATATTAGCTAAAGGACCTTGTAGTGGTAGCAGCAAAGCAATAGGTTGAATTATATAATTGCTAGGGACTGCTGGAGTCGACAGAGCAGAATTTTGAGTGTTCGATAGTAGTACTGGACTAGGTACAGGGCTAGAATTGCTAGCACAAGCTACAAGACCTAAACTTATTAATAATAAGCTTACGGTTAAAAATAATCGGTATATCAATGAAAAAGACACACTCTTCCCAGTCAAATTTTAAACGACACACGATACTGTTAATAATAGTTTATTCTAATACTTTTGTGCAATGCTTCAAAAAATTTTGCTTAACGGGTACTCTTTTATGAATAAATCTCCTCCGCCCGATAAAGAGGATCTTGCGTTTCTTAAAGAAGCACTGTCAGGTGTACAACGTAAAAAATCAT
>DAIQAW010000007.1:0-11597 GCA_036781465.1 Candidatus Aquirickettsiella sp. | reverse complement strand
CAACATATGATGAAGTGTTAAGGCAGTTAAAAAATGAGGATTACTTTTGGCCAAGGCTTAAACATACACTGGTTAGTAATCTGTTATTTGCAGGTGCTAGCGTGCCGTTAACGCTATTAGTATTGTTCATGATTGGGTCGGCACCAATGGTTGCGCCAATAACAACACTATTTATTTTATCAACTTTTGCCATTGTATTTTTGTCTGTTTTTATTCTTAGTACGCCGTTAAACTGGTTAATTTCTCCAAAAAATAGTCCAAAATTAACTACGGAGAAAAACATTTATGAAAAAACACTAGCAAATGAAAACACGCTACTGAATGTCTTTACACAAGCAGAGGATAATAAACGCTTAATGCTTGAAAAAGACACTACATATGAAAGAGAAGTAGTTCTTTTTAATGCTAATAACTCAAATAGATTATTTAAAACTCCTAATACGGTTAACAATTCAGGTGTGAATAATTCGCATAGCTTTAATGAAAGACCAAGATACACAAATTAGCTTTTAAAATAAAGCAAAAACACGATAGCCGAAATTTTAGTGCACCTAGCAACTTACTTTAAGCTTCTTTGCAAATAGCAAGAGCACACCAAATCCGATTAAAAAAACTACCTAATATTTTAATAATATATTTTTCTGTTTTCTCTAACAACTGTGCAACTCGGGGATGCGACAAAATAAAAACTAAACTACTAAACCATCTAAATCCATCGTAGTGAAAAATCCTGAATAATCCAATCGTAAAAAGTTGTGCAGGCATTTTTTTTCTCTAATCATATTTTGAAGATGTGTTTGCATGGGCATCAACAGAAGAATAACAAATACGAAGCCCCGTATAATTAACTATCCAAATAACGGTAGATAGCTGCAGCAGTGTGAAAAGAGCCAAAAACCAGCAAGCGATCATTTTTTTGTAACTGGCAATAAGCCTGTTGAAATGCTAAATTGGGTGAAGAGAACTCTAAAATTGTTTGATCGACTTCAAGATCTAATAATGATTGTTTTAATTTTTCAGCCTTCGCGCCCCGTTCTTCCATTAAATCACAGACATACCAATGATCAACATGGTGCTTTAAAGGACGTAAGGTATTGCTAATATCTTTATTCGCCAACATACCTGCTATCGCATGCGTATTTCCTAAACAGGGAGTATTGGCTAAACGTTTTGATAAACATTCTCCACCCGCAGGATTATGTGCGACATCAATAATAATTTGACATGCATTTTTTTCAATAATATGGAATCGACCCGGTATAAAAACGCGCTTCAAACCTTCTTGTATGGCAAGCGGAGTAATAATGAAATGTTCACCGAGTAATTCAACCGCTTGCAAAACTGTCGCCGCATTCTGACAATCTATGTTAGGTAACGGCAAATCACGCAAAATAAGTTGTTGGCTCATCCATGTCCAGGATTGAACCTGTATTTTGTAATCAAATTCTATGCCTTGCCGATATAAGGGACACGCTAAAGATTGAGCGGTGTTCAGTATCGATTGCGGCGGTGCAAAATCACCACAAACACACGGTCGATTCGGACGCATGATACCGGCTTTTTCGAAACCGATTTTTTCTCGTGTATCACCCAACCAATCCATGTGATCGAGATCTATCATGCTAATAATAGCCAGGTCCGCATCGACACAATTGACGGCATCTAAACGGCCACCTAAACCTACTTCTAGAATAATCGCATCTAATGCAGCTTGTTTGAAAGTCCATAAAGCCGCTAAGGTAGCAAATTCAAAATAAGTCAATGGAATATCAGCACGATTTTTTTCAATATGCAGAAAAGCTTGGCACAAATCGTAATCACTAATGCAGTGTCCCGCTATTTGAATACGTTCCTGATAACGAATAAGATGCGGTGATGTGTAGGTACCCACTCGGTAACCCGCAGCACTTAAAATAGCAGCGATCAAGGCAACATTAGAACCTTTACCATTCGTTCCAGCAACCGTCACAACCGGACAATTAAAATTGACGACTGCTAAGCGCTCTGCGACTTGTGCAATGCGCTCTAAACCTAAATCGATGCTATTTGGATGACACTTATCAATATAAGTTAACCAATCAGATAATGTCCATGCACTCAAATTCAATTCATTAGATATCATCATTAGCAATGGCGGTTAGTGTATAACGTCCTTGGTTTGCGGCCATGAGTTTATTTAATAATGAAGCAATTTTATCCTTTAATCCCCTTCTATCGACAATCATATCGATGGCACCATGTGTTAACAAAAATTCACTGCGTTGAAATCCTTCCGGTAACACTTGACGTACCGTTTGTTCAATGACGCGTGGACCGGCAAAACCTATTAAAGCTTTAGGTTCCGCAATAATAATATCGCCGAGATTAGCAAAACTTGCCGATACACCACCCATGGTAGGATCGGTTAATACTGAAATAAAAGGAAGTCCTTTTTGTTTCAGTTTCCCCAAGACAGCACTGGTTTTTGCCATTTGCATTAATGAGAATAAACCTTCTTGCATGCGTGCTCCGCCACTTGCAGAAATACAGATAAAAGGAATATCTTCCTCTATCGCTCTTAATACGCCTTGTACAAAACGTTCACCGACTGCAGCGCCCATCGATCCACCCATAAAATCAAACTCGAAGGCTGCGCAAACAACTGCTCTATCCTGTAATTTTCCTTGCATAACTAATAAGGCTTCTTTTTCGCCCGTTTTTTTCATTGCTGAATGCAAACGATCTTTATATTTAAATTGATCTTTAAATTTAAGTCTATCTACTGCTTCTATTGGATTAGCTATTTCTTGAGCGGTTTCAGGATCTAAAAGCTGTGCTAAACGTTTACGCGCCTTAACGCGATGATGATGGTTACATGTAGGACAAACCATCAGATTACGTTCAAATTCTGCACAATATAATACCGCGCCACAGGACTCACATTTAATCCAGCTATTTTCAGGAATTTTCGTGGTGTTTCGAACCACGGTTTGAATTCCTTTTATGACCTTTTTTAACCAACTCATAAGCTTCCTATAACCTCTCACCCACTAAATAAAAATTTTTCTCAATCAATCCTGAAGTATATACCCTCTTCACCGGGATATACGCAAATTAACCACCAATTTTCAACAATTCCCAATAATATTGATAAATACTTTCTGCTACACCAACATCATCTTGAACCCGACCCCGCTGTAAGGTTTTTTTATCGGGATAGATCATCGAATTATTTAAAGGGACTTTAGGCATCATTTTGTATGCAGTAAGGTTAGGAGTCGCAAAACCCGTCGCTAAACTTATTTTTTTAGCAATATCCGGCCTTAGTATAAAATTGATAAAAGTATAGGCATTATTTAGATGTGATGCGCCTATAGGAATTGCCATACTATCGATAGAAATCACAAAGCCTTCTTTAGGATAAATAAAACGTAAAGCAGAATTTTCTTGTGCGGCTTGATAAACATCACCATTCCAAGCCATACCCAGCATCAAATCTTCATCGATAAAAAGTGATTTCACGCCATCGTTATTAAACAAACGCACATTCGGCATTAATTGTTTTAATTTTAAATAAGCTAAACGAATATGTTCAGGATGGGTGTCATTGGGTGAAAAACCTAACACCATCAATGCCATAGAAAAAACTTCATGGACATCATCTAATAACAATAATTGATTTCGATAAATAGGATTCCAAAGAGTTGACCAAGCTTGTAATCGCTGCGAAGCAGGGTATTTACTATTCACAACAATTCCCGTTGAGCTCCAAAAATACGGGATACTGTAATGATTACCCGGATCATACGATTTATTGAGTAACGCTGGATTTAGATGCTTAAAATTAGGTAAACGGGATTTATCTAAAGCCTGCAACATGCCTTGTTGACGCATTCGATCCACATAGTAAGTAGAAGGTACAATAACATCGTATCCGGTACGCGGATTGGCTTTGAGTTTCGCATACAAGGTTTCATTACTATCATAAGTAGTATAATTGACTTTGATTCCGGTTTCTTGTGTAAACTCTTTTAATACATCACTAGAATTATAAATATTAACAATATTTTCTGCCGTATAGGCAGGGCTAGCAAGCATGCTAAACCATAAGATAAAAAAACAAACACGCCGCATAATTATTGATTAACCTTTTTAGGTAATGCGAGTTGGAAGGCTATTACGATAAATAGCGTAATAGCAAACATCACTGAACATAATGCATTTAATTCAGGTTTTAATCCAAGACGCACTAAGGAATAGATATACAAGGGTAAAATTTGAAAATCAGGACCGGTAACAAAAAAACTAATAATCACGTCATCTAATGATAAAGTAAAACTTAATAACCAGCCCGCTAGTATAGCCGGCCATAACATAGGGATAATGATCCGACGAAAACTCATAAAGTCAGTCGCACCTAAATCACGCGCCGCTTCAAAAATATATTTATCTAAACCGGTCAGTCGACTATAAATTGTGACGGCCACAAAAGGAATACAAAAAGTAATATGTGATAATAACAATGTCCAAAAACCTAAACGCATATGCAATAAAAAAAATAGAATAAGTAACGAAATTCCCATCACAATATCGGGCGAGACTATCAATACAAACAATAAACCATGCAATAAATGCTTACCAAAAAAACGATAACGATACAGACAAGTTGCGGCAATAGTTCCTATCAATGTAGCAAAACTAGCCGCTAACACACCCACTTCCAACGAATGCAAGGCGACCACGGCAAGATCGCTATCATCACCTAGCTGTTTATACCAATCTAAGGTAAACCCATGCCAAAGCAATGAATAAGTCGAATTATTGAAGGAATAAATAATCAACAAAACAATAGGAAAATAAAAAAAGCAGTAGATTACTGCCAAATAACTAAATCTCGCCAAGCGGTTCATCGTGATATTGTCCTATTTTGTTGGCACGTCGATACAGTAACAACAACACACCCATCGCTAAAGTAAGCACCATACTCACCGCAGAACCTAATGGCCAATTATTTGCGGATAAAAATTCGTTTTGAATAAGATTCCCAACCAACAGTGACTTTGCACCGCCTAAAATATCCGGAATATAAAACATACTCATCGCTGGCAGGAATACTAAAATAATCCCTCCCATAATACCCGGAAATGTTAACGGTAAAATGACGCGTGTAAAAGTAGTTAGGGTATTTGCTCCTAAATCGCGCGCTGCATCGATAAATTGTGTATCTAATTTTTCAATATTGGCATATAAAGGCAAAATCATGAATGGAAGTAAGCTATACACTAAACCGATAATAACCGCCGTAGTCGTATATAAAATGGTTAATGGATGATGAATAATCCCAAGCGTTAATAAGATAGAATTGAGTAAGCCTTTCGCTTTCAATATGGAGATAATTGCATAAGTACGGATTAATGAACTCGTCCAAAAAGGAATAATCACCAAAAATAATAATAAATTCTTGTATTTAAAATCGAGTCTTGCTAGAAGGTAAGCAAACGGATAACTGAGCACTAAACAAATTAAACTACAGAGTCCCGCTACGTAAAAGGAATGCCAAAAAACTCTGAAATAAATAGGATTTAATAATGCTTGATAATTTTGTAACGAAAATTGCCAATGAAAAAGGTTGACTGGATCATTCTTCAGAAAACTAGTTATCAATACCAATAGCGTCGGCAATAAAGCAAATACAGACAGCCATAGCCAAACCATACTAATGCTGGTTCCTTTAAACAGACGATCAACTTTCATCGGGTAAAATAACCTCCCACCCGGATATCCAATGTACCCAAACCGACTCACCACTATGGAAATCTAATTTTTCATCATCTTCATTAAAAAATTGAGTGGCAGCCAATAAATTTTGACTTTGCAAGCGCACCATCAAATCCACGGTTGAACCTTTATAAATAACTTGCTCAACCACGCCGGGGAACATTTGCGAAGTATCTGTCACTTCAGCAGGTGACCAGACCTCGAGATCTTCAGGCCTAACTAAAGTATAAACTTTTTGATTCTTGGAAAAATGACGGCGATTTTTTAATGTAAATTCTTTACCTTCGATTATTGCATGAAACACATCTTCATCAGCCGAAATAATTTGGGTTTCGAAAATATTCACTTCACCGATAAAACGGGCAACACGTAAACTATGTGGTTCTTCATAGACTTCGCGCGGTGTGCCAATTTGTTCGATACGTCCTTCATGCATGACCACAACCCGATCCGACATCGACAAAGCTTCTTCTTGATCATGTGTGACAAAAATAAACGTAATACCTAATTGCGTTTGCAGTTGTTTTAGTTCGAGCTGCATGGTTTTGCGCAACCGATAATCTAAAGAACTTAACGGTTCATCCAATAAAAGTATACTCGGTTTATTCACCACCGCTCGAGCAATCGCCACACGCTGCTGTTGGCCACCACTGAGCTGATAAGGTTTACGCTCGCTTAAGTGAGACAATTTCACCATATTTAATGCATCGTTAACTTGCTGTTGAATCTCAACTTTCGATAAGCCACCTTTGCAACGCAAACCAAACGCAATATTGTCAAAGACATTCAAATGAGGAAATAAAGCATAGCTTTGAAAAACGGTATTGACATGGCGTGCTTGCGGCGATAATCCTTTGACATCAATGCCATTAATACAAATAACCCCGCCATCGGGTTGCTCAAAACCTGAAATCAAACGCAATAACGTTGTTTTTCCACAACCGCTAGGGCCCAACAAGGTCAAAAATTCACCATGTCTCACCTCGAAGTTAATATCTTCTAATACGTCTTCGCCATCGAAACGTTTAGTGACTCCTTTAAGTTCAAGGACATTGCCGTTCATTACACAGGTAACCTCACTTTCATGATGAATACTCTTCACACTTGAATTTTTGTCTGCATTGCCGCTCAACTCGCAATCCTTATGTATCTTGAATACATTCTGCTTACTTCATTCTCACAGCACTTGCCAAAAATCCAATTGCTGTAAGTATAAGACTAAAATTGCAAGGGATTATGCAATAGAGCTTCACTAAATCCAAGTATTTTATTAAAAGGCATTCATCATCATGGCGAACGCCGAAAGAGATGCAGCAATCCCGCTAAAATAACTTTGCATTTAAATCATTCTAAAAAAATTATTTTCCGACTCAGGCAACGCAAATTTTTCTGGATAAAAAACTTGGCATAAATACAACCCGTTAGGTGCAGCTGTTATGTCTGCGGCTTTTCGATCCTGTGCCAATAAAACTTCATTAGCCCACTCGATGGGTTTTTTACCTGCACCTATCGACATTAATACCGCACTCATATTACGTACCATATGATATAAAAAAGCATTGGCTTGGATATCGATGATGACATAGTTGCCTTCACGTTTCACGTTAATATGCTGTACTTCACGTCGTGCACTCTTAGCTTGACAACCTGCCGCGCGAAATGAACTAAAATCATGCTCACCCAGCAGATACTGTGCAGCAAACTGCATATCCTTTTCATTTAAAGGAAAGTAATGATGCGTTGTGTATTGATTCCATAGTGCATTTTTTAAAGGATGATTATAAATAATATAATAATAACGACGTGCTGTGGCAGAAAATCGCGCATGAAAAGTACTATCCACAACCTGCACCCAATTAACACGTATATCGGGCGGTAAATGACTATTACAACCTAACAACCAAGCACGCTGCGACCGCTGCACCCTGCTATCAAAGTGCACCACTTGACCTAAGGCATGTACACCTTTATCGGTACGTCCGGCACAGCTTAAGCTTATAGGATGATCCGCAACTTGACTAACCGCCTGCTCTAAACAGGTTTGTATACACGCTAATCCTCTTTGTGACTGCCAGCCATGGTAAGCGCTGCCTTGATAAGAGATACCTAATGCAATTCTCATACTTAATACTCTTCGCACTTGAATTTTTGTCTGTGTTGCCCGCTCAATTTGCAATCCTCATGTATCTTGAATACATTCCGGTTGCTCATTTTCGTGGCGCCTTGACAAAAAATCAATTGCTGTGAGTATATTTCCTTATACGTTATTCTTTGACGGAATGCTTGCAGCAGAAATCATTGCTTTAAATTGCTGTAAACGGGCTTGAGCCGCCTGGGCAGCTTTTGAATCTGGGTATTGTTGGATTATTTTTTCAAACAATTCCATCGCCATGGGCTTATCCCCTTTGGCAAAATAAGCTAAACCACACTGCAACATCGCATCAGGAACGCGTGCATCTTGATTATAATGACTAATAAAACGTTTAAAAAAGTTAATCGCTGGATCAGCTTGTCCTTGTAACAAATACAACTGACCTAAAAAATAATCAGCATTCGCAACATTTAAATCATTCGGAAATTTTTTATTGAATGTCTCAAAGGCTTCTATCGCTTCATTGTATTGTTTAGTTTTTAATAGCTGAAAAGCCACCTGATAAGCACGTTCCCCCGCCGCCGTAGGTGCTGCATTGGGTATCATCGACTTTCTATCTTTTGAAATTGGGTTCTTACTGCTACTCAAGTCGACTAACGGACGTGGAACCAATGTGCTATTAGCTGACGGACTCGAAACACGGAGTGGTTTTCCAGAATAGATGGCGCTTGGATTATTTCGCGGCACTAAGCGTTTTTCTAATGCTAAGTATTGATTACGCACTTGCTCTTCTAATACTTTGATCGCATGTTGTTGTGAATCAATTTTGCCTTGTAAGCTTTGTAGTTGCTGTTGCAGGTCGTCAACCTGTACCAACAAGGGATTGAGATTAATAATTTGGCGCTCTAAAATTGTGACGCGTTGTTCCAAAGAAAATGAAGCTGAATTACGTGGTATCGTTGGAGTACTCGGCGCTGCGGGATTCGGTGCTACGTTGGGAACTGAGCCTGTGGTAGACTCATTGACTTGAGTCGTAGGGTTTGCTGGGTTAGCCATCGCAGCCGGAGCCTCATCATCATCGTCATACGCATCAACCACAGGCGCCAGTGCATACGTGAGTGAGCTTAGTAATAAGCCCACATAGCATAAACAAACCTTAATTGACTTAATAACAAGCCTCGAATTTACCCTTAGCATAGTTAATCCCTAGTATTACATTTTATCGGTAATAACCGGAGTTTGATACTGTAAATCAGCATGTCGATTTTTTGCATAATCCGCTTCGCTATGGCCAAACGCTACCGGCTTTTCTGCTCCATAACTGACCGTTAAGATTTGATTTGCGCTAACACCCTTTGCGATTAAAAATTGTTGTACGCTTAAGGCACGACGTCGACCTAAAGCAATGTTATATTCACGGCTACCTCTTTCGTCGGTGTTACCTGTTATCAATATTTTAGCTTGTGGATGACTAATTAGGTAATGAGCCTGTACTTGCAACGAAGGTTTATCTTCATCACGGACGAAACTTTTATCAAAATCAAAGTAATAGGTTTGATTACCGACTTGCATTGGATGCGTGTTCTCATCGCCGTAAAAACTACCGACATCCCCCGCTCCTTGCGTCAGTGCACTATCGGCATGTGTCGGGCTAGCCGAGGTTTCACCTAATTCACTTTGGTCAGCTGTGGAACAAGCCGCTAAACTTAATAACGTTGCTGCGATGGTGCTCATTTTGAACAATTTTTTTATTAACATATACTAACCTCACTTAAAATAGTTAACTCGATAAAAAAGGTGACCAAACCGGATCTTGTACATCACCTACTGGTGTAGGCAAGCGACAATTTATTCTTCCATCGATTGAAGCCATGCCTAACAAGCCATGCTCACCGGGTTTTGATTCAAATAAAACCATTTGTCCATTCGGTGCAAAACTAGGAGATGCATCAAAACCGGAATGGGTAATGTTGAGTAAAGTACCGTCGTCTAAATCTTGCACCGCTATATTATACATTCCTTGTTCACGATTGAGTACCACTATCATTTTTCCATCGGGTGAAAAAGAAGCCCGTGCATTATAACTGCCATCAAAAGTAATGCGTTGCAATCGTTTATTACGCAAATTTATTTGATAGATTTGTGGTCCACCCCCTCTATCCGAAGTAAATAATAATGATCGACCATCCGCTGACCAAGTGGGTTCAGTGTCAATAGAAAAACCAAAACTCACCTGACGTAAATCTTTACTGGCTATATTCATTAAATAAATTTTCGGTGTGACAGAATTTTTAGATAAGGCTAAAGCCAAGGTTCTATCATCCGGAGACCATGCGGGCGCACCATTAATACCCGGATAATCACTAACACATTGGCGTTGCCCATTTGCGATGGTTTGAATATAGATACGTGGCATAATTTTTTCAAAAGAAACATAGGCAATACGTTTACCATCATGCGACCATGCAGGAGACATAATGGGTTGTGTCGAAGTTAATAAGGGTTTGGCGTTATATCCATCCATATCTGCCACTTGCAAACTATAAACTCGATGATTATTCTCACGAGTGACAAGCACATAAGCGATACGTGTTGAAAAAATCCCTTTCACTCCGGTTAATTTTTCGTAAATCAGATCACTAATATGATGTCCTAGCGCACGTAATTGCAGATATTTCACCGTAAATTCTCGTTGCAGCAAAATTTGTTGTCGACCCTGCGCAACCTGTATTAAATTAATGTGTACACGATATTGCTCCTGCCCTAGTACCGTTATCTTTCCCGAGAGGACATCATCAACGTGATGTGCCCGCCAATATACTACGCCCGCTTTGTCCGCTTGTGCTAAGTTTTTCGCTAGCGTTACCTTAAATTGGCCACTATGACTTAAATCTGATTGAATGACCTGTGTAACATCGTTTTCTGGAGCAAATCTTACCTCACTGGCAAAAGGTACGATTGCAATCGGTAGCTGATTTGCTACTCCTTGTGTTAATTCAAGATTTAATGCTGCCCAAGCATTATGACTCAGCAATAAACTACTGAGTAACAAGACATTGATAAATATCAAAATAAATTTTTTCAGTGTATGATAGGACTTTTCTAAACACAGCTCGTTCATTTATTGTTCTCCATTCACTCTATTCTTAGATAATATCCACATTCTTTGCAAAACAGGATGGTAAAATGCGCCGATGACATGCAAAATAAATGATGCAATCAATAAATAAGCCAATATCTCATGTGCTTTTGCAAAAAATTTGGACACCAGCTGATTATCAGCTAAAGGTGGCACGGTAAAAATACCATAAAAACTAATCGCATGATCGCCGAGTGTTGACATAAAAAATCCGGTTAACGGTATCGTCAACATCAATAGATACAGCGCCGTAATATTAAATTTGGCTAACTGGCGCTGCCATAATGGAATCGATGGCGGTAATTTTGGTGTCTTATTTATAAAACACCAAGTCAGTCTTAAGATCAGTAAACCAAATAAAAGCAAACCGGTCGCTTTATGTAAACTAAATAAAATATCGCTAAAATGAGAAGCAGGGATATTGATCATGGTAAAAGCTAGCATAAACATTCCAGTAATCAGTACTGCCATCAGCCAATGAAAAAATTTAGCGATAGTGCCATATACCGTTACCGTATTTTTTAACATCTTAAACTTCTCTGTATGAAGAAAACATTCATGAATTATAGGACAAGCTCATCTTAAGTTCATTTATTAACTTAATAATAT
>DAIQAW010000006.1:0-11782 GCA_036781465.1 Candidatus Aquirickettsiella sp. | reverse complement strand
CGCCCGTCAACGCACGCCTATCGCGGGCTCCTCGACTCTGAACTTCGTTCTCTCCATGTCTCGTCGTATGTAGATAAAAATTTATTTATTAGCACTTTAAATGGAGGCTTTGATGCGGCAGCTTTTACACGTTTATCTGTAACTTTGAATAGATTGCAAAAGTACGCTAACGATCTTGAGGTTTGCGCAAAAAATATAGATCCGAATTTTTTAAAAAGTGACACGATTAAATTAAGTGAATTTATTTTAAAAGAAGTTTCATCTCTCCATAATGAGTTAGAGAAAGAAATTATGGATATTAATTTTTCTAGGTCTTCTTCTGTTGATGAGGAAGAAGATTGGGATACGGAGTGGGGAGGATGTATCAGAGGCTTCTGAGATATCTTATGTTGAACAATTAGAACAAGAAGAGAGCTTCAATAGAGACATTACAAGCATAGATAATCAATCAGACAGTGGCATTTCAGATGAAGATATATCTAATTTAGGTCAACATTCGTGACCAATTCAGCCACTTATTGCCACACCATTTTGGCATGCTTCTAATAGATCAGTGGATCAGTTTCGTCACTGCGCAAGCGAAGCGTGTGACGACAATCCAGCTGGATGGGCAAGCTCATATCTTTCGCAGGCTATCACAGCATGAATTTTTTTTCGTTAATTAAAAAGATTAGGCATTATTACGATAATGCCTAATAGGGATAAAGTTACATTTATTTTGGAAAGCGAACTTCAACTTGGAGTCCGGTGCCTTCTTCAGGAGTGTCTAATGCAATCGATCCTTTATGTAATTTTGCAATTTGTTCAACAATAGCAAGCCCTAAACCACTACCTTGTGCATTAGTTCCTAAGACTCGGAAAAAGCGTTCAAATACACGCGCACGTAATTTATCAGGAATACCCGAACCATTATCTATTACTTGCAAAATAATGGCATCAGACTTATTGAAAATAAGTACCTTAATAATTCCTCCAATAGGTGTATAACGAATAGCATTATCGACCAGGTTGCGGATTAATACATGTAAGCCTGTAGTATTTCCTAACATCGTATAGTCTGATTCTTTTGCGATTAATTCAATTTCTATCTGCTTATGGATAGCTTGCGGTACTAGTTGAGCAATGATTTCAGCCGCTATACGTGACAAGCTTACTTGTGTAAAGTGTTCCGGCATGATGGTTTCCGGACTTAAGCGACATAATGTCAGTAATTGTTGGATGATATGTGAACAACGATCAACACTGGCTATGACTTGCTTTAAGTGCATATAGCATTCTTGTGGATCGGTAGTTTTGAGTGCTACTTGTGCTTGGGTTTTTAAAGCAGCGAGAGGTGTATGTAATTCGTGAGCGGCATCCGCGGCAAAACGTTGCTCGCGCTCAAAAGCCCGTTGTAAACGTAAAAAAAGTTTATTCAACTCATCTACCAAAGGGCTTATTTCTACAGGTACTTCATTTAAATCAACAGGATCTAAGTGATCAGCGGCACGCTCAGTCATTTCTTTAGCAAAAAAACGGATACTTTTTAATCCGCTCCCAATGATGAGCCAAATAAACATTCCTGATAAAGGATAAATAAAGAGTGTAAGGTAAATATCACTGATTAACATGTCATGGATCATGGTATGCCGTGCAGAGTATGGTTCTGCTAAGACTAAAATGATTCCGAAGTTGCTATCGTAAATGGTAAAAGTACGCCATTTTTGGCCACCGATAATTTTATCGCTGAGCCCTGGTTTGCTGATAAGTGGTGCTGCGGTTGGTGTTTTTTCTGAACTTAATAATAACTTACCATCGCCATCCCATAATTGAAATTTATAACGTAATTGCTTTTGAGTGATATCAGCTATATTGAAATGGGAATTAAGAGTGTAGTTTTTTTTTGGAATATAATTGTGGGTATTGAGTTGTGATTGAATCGCTCTAAGTGTTGCAGGTGTTAAGAAGCGTGAGTTATCAGTAATAGTTTTAAGGAGCGAGCCTGTTTCTACTAGTAAATTATCTAAGCCCACATTAATAGCTTGGGTGTCTATATAATAGTTTCCAAAAGCAGTAATGATGATCGTAGCGATAACCGTGCTTAATAGATTAAACAATAAAAAACGTCTAATCGAAAAAATAGTAAACATTAATTGTTTTCCTTTTCGGCCATATAACCTACGCCACGTATTGTTCGAATAAAGTTGATATCGACTAGTTTTTTTCGTAAGTTATGAACATGCACTTCTAATGTATTACTATCAATTTCATCCCCCCAGCCATAAAGGCATTGATTAAGCGAGTCACGCGAGACAACATGGCCAGCATTCTCTAACAATTTTTGCAGTAAACTAAATTCACGACGCGACAGACTAATAGCCAATCCTTTGAGTGTGACGGTAAATGAGCTGGGGTCTAATTCGATATCGCGATATGTTAATAGAGGTGATGCGCGATTACTGGAGAAACGTCTTTGTAAAGCTCGAATTCTGGCAGAAAGTTCATCTAAGTCAAAAGGCTTAGTTAAGTAATCATCAGCACCACTATCTAAACCCTTTATTCTATCTTCGATGGCATGGCGCGCTGTCAAGATGAGTACAGGCATAGTAATACCCGCTGTGCGCATTTCACGTAGAACACTTAATCCAGGTAAGCCCGGCAAATTTAAATCGAGTAGGATGACATCAAATGTTTCTGTTTTGATAAAACTTAAGGCGATTCGGCCATCAGTGAGCCAATCAACTGTATAACCATACTGTTTTAGACCTTTTTGAATCCCATCCCCTAGTGCTCCATCATCTTCGATTAATAGAATACGCATAGTTTGCCTCATTATTGTTATTTTTATATTCAGCTCGCATTGGAAGATGCGAAAGTTTTTTATTATCGGGGCATCCGATTATTTAACTAGCACAATTTGTGCAAAATACCTTGTTAGAAATAGTCAGTCTCATTCAAATCTCCATCGGAATTAGAAGCTATAATGTATTTGTATAGGAACATACAAATCTTGGGCCAATAAACGGCATAGCCTAATAAATGTCAATTACAGTTACCAGTTTTTGTTAGTAATTTATATATAAGGACAAGCCCAAATGAATATTCATTACCAAAATGGTAATTTTACGATAAATTTGCTTTCTTTAATAGCTCTAGAAATTTATTTTCAGTCAGGATATTAAGACCTAATTCTTGGGCACGGTTAAGTTTAGAGCCAGGGTCTTTGCCTATGATGACATAATCGGTTTTTTTAGACACACTAGAACTAACTTTTGCCCCGAGTTCCTGGAGTAAAGTGCTGGCTTGCTCTCGGCTTAATGCGGATAAGCTACCAGTTAAAACGAAGCTTTTTCCAGTTAATAGAGATGGAGGGTATGGATTATTAACTGTAGGCTTTGGCCAGGTAATCCCAGTGGCTAATAGATTTTTGATAACTTTAAGGTTGTGAGGTTCACCAAAGAATTTTTTAATGTGAGTCGCGACTACAGGGCCAATGTCGGGAATAGCTTGCAAGGATTCTTCATCCGCTTGCATGATGGATTTTAATTCTTGAAAATGTTGTGTAAGATTTAAAGCAGTTGTTATACCTACATCGCGTATTCCTAGGCCATATAAAAATCGGCTTAAGCTAGTTTTTTTGCTAGTGCGTATAGCATCGTATAATTTTCGAGCAGACTTTTCACCAAGATGCTCCAGATCGGCTAATTGTTCAGGGGTTAAATGATATAAGTCAGACACATTTTTAATTAAATTAGTATCAACTAATTGATTAACCAGTTTATTGCCTAAACCTTCAATGTTCATGGCCTTGCGTGAGGCAAAATGTTTAATAGCTTCTTTTCGTTGTGCTGGGCAATAAAGTGCACCACTGCATCGTGCAGCAGATTCAGTTTCTATTTTAACGATATCTGAGCCACAGATAGGACAATGTTTAGGTAGTTTTAACGCATGGCTATTAATGGGTCTTTTTTCTTTAACGACACTGACGACTTCTGGAATCACATCTCCTGCTCTACGGATGATAACAGTATCACCTACACGTATGTCTTTACGTTCCACTTCGTCCATGTTATGTAAAGTGGCGTTGCTAATGGTAGCTCCGCCAACAAATACAGGTTGTAATCGTGCTACCGGAGTTAATGCCCCGGTACGACCTACTTGAAATTCAATAGCCAGTATTTTCGTAAATTCTTCTTGAGCAGGAAATTTATGCGCCAATGCCCAGCGCGGAGCACGCGATACAAAGCCAATTTGTTGTTGTAAGGCGATATCGTTTACTTTATAGACGACTCCATCAATTTCATAGGGAAGTGTAGTGCGTTGTTTTTCTATTTTATTATAATACGCTAAGCACGCGAGTACATTTTTGGCTGTTTGAGTTTGTGGGCAACGCGGTAAACCCCAATGTTTAAATTGGTTTAGAATTGCAGTGTGTGTAGAGGCTAATTTACCATCTTTAATTTGTCCAACACTATGAGTAAAAAAGGCCAATGAACGTTGAGCAGTAATTTTTGGATTTAATTGACGTAAACTTCCTGCTGCTGCATTACGTGGGTTAACAAAAGTTTTTTCGCCAGCGTCTTTTAGACGTTGGTTAAGTTGTTGAAAAGCTTTTTTTGGAATGTACACTTCTCCACGAACTTCTAAGTACGTGGGATAATCTGAACCGCGCAATTGTAAGGGAATACTTAAAATTGTTCGGATATTTAAAGTAATATCTTCTCCTGTATTGCCATCACCTCGAGTGGCGGCACGGGTTAATTGTCCTTTATAGTAGGTTAAGCTCACAGCAACGCCATCTAATTTGGGCTCACAAGCATATTCTATTTCTTTTTTGGTATGTAAACGATCTTGTATACGCTTATTAAAGGCAAATACTTCTTTTTCAGAAAAAGCATTTTCTAAAGAAAGCATGGGGATAGCATGTTGGACTTGCTGGAAGGATGCTAACGGAGTGCTGCCAACACGTTGCGTAGGGGAGTCATTGCTAATAAGCTCAGGGTGTTGTTTTTCGAGATCTTCTAACTCACGAAATAGCTTGTCATAAGTTGCGTCACTAATCAATGGTTCATCGAGAATATGGTAACGATAGTTGTGTTCGTTAATTTTTTTTTTAAGCTGAGCTATTTTTTTTATAACGCTATCGTTAGGCATAAGCATGAAGTTGGGAGTGATAACGTGTCGGATCGTCAATGGGTAGCAAATGCCTATCGCATAAGGTACCGCCTAAGTCTTGTGCGAGAATTTGTGCTGTATCCCACATGACATCAAAGGCAGTCAGTGCGGATTTGACCTTATGAATTGACATAAATAGAGATAATCCAGGGCACACTATTTCACCGGTATTATTTAAATCAAACGTTCCGGGTTCGATAGCCGAAGCTAGACTAAACAAGAGTTCTGTTTTGTTAAGAGGATCCGCATAAAAATGAAAAATATTCATTTTGCCATAATGAAAGCCTGCGCTTGTTAATGTTTGAATAAGTTCATATCCTCGATAAGGTCTTTGTGTGGGGGCCATTAATTGTAAGATAATATAGTTATCAATGTCATGTTGAGTTGAGGTGTTTGTGTGGTTTGTGTTTTTTTCTTTTAGGCTGGATTTAGTTAAGGTAGGTTCGAGTCGTGATGTGGGTGGTTCAATTTTAGATGGAGGTTGTATTGTTGAATGATGAGTATTTAAATTTATTTTTTCTTTTTTACTACGAAAATTTCCATGCCAAATAATAAGTATTAGGCCAAATACTCCCAGGAAAATTATACTAGGTAAAATAATGAGTAAGTAGTCAATGTCCATTATATGGGTACCTCGGCCATAGCGATGGCTTTTTCTAGATCGACAGCGACCATCCGTGATACACCAGGTTCATGCATAGTGACGCCTGCTAAGTGATGTGCCATTTCAATCGCTACTTTATTATGGCTTATAAAGATAAATTGTACTTCATTCGACATCTCTTTCACCAACTTACAAAATCTTAGAACATTCGTGTCGTCTAAGGGGGCGTCAACTTCATCTAACATGCAAAAAGGAGCAGGATTTAGTTGGAAAAAAGAAAAGACTAAAGCAGTTGCGGTCAAGGCTTTTTCACCTCCTGAAAGAAGATGTATGCTGCTATTTCGCTTTCCTGGTGGTTGCGCCATGATGCAGATACCACTATTTAGCAAATCTGATTCTTGCAGTTGTAATGACGCAATACCCCCTGAAAATAGTCTTGGAAATAACGTAGTAAAATTCTGATTGACCTTGTCAAAGGTCTCTTTAAAACGATTACGCGTTTCTTTATCTATTTTTTGAATGGCTGTTTGCAACATTTCTAAGGCGGTTGTTAAATCGTTAAACTGATCTTCTAAATATTTTTCACGTTCTGAAACGAGTTGTTGTTCTTCTAAAGCCGCTAGATTAACCGCACCTATCTGTTCAATACGCTGAGTTAATTTAGTGAGTTGTGTTTCACATTCGGCAATATCAATCTGCTCAGAGGGAATTTCTGCTAATAGCTTTTCCAGTTCATAACCTTCTTCTTGTAGTTGTTCTTCTAAAGTTTTAGCGCGTACACGTAATTCTTGTGAAAATAAACGTTGTTGCTCTAAAGCATCACGATCTAAATTAAGATTAGTCTCCAATGTTTGCAATTGATCTTCGGTGTATTTAATTCTATTGTCGAGGGTTTCTAATTGCGTTTGGCTTTCCTTAAGTTGTAGGCCGAGTTTATTTTTTTTATCGATATCATGATTGAGTTGTTGCTCAAGTGAGCTTATCGGGTTTTCAACGACGTTGAGGATTTTATGTAATTGACTAAGACGTTGTTCTAATTGTAATTGTTGTTGTTTTACATTGGATAAACTGGCAAGTTCGGCTTTTAGTTGATGATCTGTCGCTTGTAGACTTAACTCAAGTTGATGAAGTTCTGTTTCATAAGCTTTAGCGTCACGCACTGATTCATTGAGTTGAGTATGTAGTGATTCTTTATTTTCCAAGTGGGCGAGTCGTTGTTTCTCCATTTCCCGCATCTGAGTATCTGTTATTTTTTGCTCTTCGCAAGTTTGCTGCAATTTTTTTTGCGTCGTTTCATTAAGTTGTTTAGTTTCTTGCAGTTCTTGTTGTATTACTTGAATACGTTGTTTAGCCTGATTTATTTTCGCTTGTTGTACAGTTTGGCGTGCATTTAAATCTGCTTGTTGGGCAATTAATTCTGCATTGTGTTTTTGTTGTAGGGTTTGAGCATCTTCCAATTCCTTTAATTGTTTTTGAGTGTGCAGAAAGTATGCTTGTTTCTTATCAAGCTGTTCTTGAATGTCTTGTTGTATTTTTTGTAGTTGAACTATTTCACGTTCACGTTGTAATAAGCCTGCTTTATCATCACCTGCTGCAGTTAAACGAATCCAATGGTTACCTAAACAAACTCCTTCACGTGTGATGATGGACTCATAGCTTTTTAATTGTTTGGTATGTTCCAGGGCTTCAGACAGAGTCTCTGCTACATAAACACCTGCTAATAAGTGTTCGAGTGGCCATGGAGCTGTAAATTTGCTGCTGATAGGCGCTAAGGCTAACTGATTCTGAAAGATCGATGCAAAATGTTCACATGGCATCGATTTTGTCATTAAACTAACTGTATTCGGCGGTGGGTTAGTTAAAAAATCATCTAAAGAATCTCGGTCAGTAAAGCATACCGCTTGAATATGCTGATTTAAAGCAAGTTCCACAGCACGTTCCCAGCCTGATTCAACTTGCAATAGCTGAGCTAATCGAGGCTGCTCGGTTAAATTATGCTTTTTAAACCATTGCAGTAAGGTATGTTCGCGTTTGCCTAAAGCTTCTTGTTGCAAGGCCATGAGTGAAGCATATTCGCCTTGAGTGATCTGTAAGCGGCTTTTTAATTGATCAAGTTCTTTAGTGGCTTGTTGCAAATGGGAACGCTGCTCAAGAATTTGTTGAGCAATCTGTTCGCGTTGTGTTTTACATTGAGTTTGTTTTTCGACAACTTGCGCTAAAACTTCGTTCAAATCTTCAGGTTGTTCATTCTGTGAGTTTAAAATTTTAGATTGTTCATCATGATCCTGCTGCAAACGTTCAATACGCAGGTTTAAAGTTTGGACTTGTTGTTGATGGTAATGGTTTTGTGTTGCAGCAATATGTTGTTGTTGTTTTAATTCAGAAAAAGAGGTTTGAATTTTTTCCCATTTTGTTTGCCATTCTGCATAATTTTTTTCAGCTACTTTTAGCAAAGATTGGCTTTGCTCAGCAGCTACTTGGAGTTCATTTTTTTTTTGCTGAAGTTCGCTAAGTGTTTGCTTGATTTGAATCTGATTAGTTTCGCTGGATTGACATTGCTGTTCAAGAGCCAATTTTTTTTTGTTTAAATTGGCTAGTTCCTGTTGATTTTGCTGAAGTTGTGTTGTCTGCGTACGTAAGTTTTCTTCCAAACGTGTTATGTTATTGCCTAATTCGTAATATTCTGTTTGAAAACTATTACAATTTAACCTTGTTTGAGTTTGTTGAGCACGATCGGCTACTATTTGTGCTGATAAATGTTGTTGTTCAAGTTGAGATGTGTGTAATTGTTTTTCAATACATTGAATTTCAATTAATTGAGTCTGTAGTTTTTTCTGAAAAGCTTGATAGCGTAAGGTTTGTAGCTGAGCCTTTAGCAGCCGTTCTTCTTGCTTAAGTGTTTTATAGCGTTCCGCAGTATTGGCTTGTCGTTGTAAATGCTTAAGTTGCTTGCTAAGTTCTTCTCTTAAGTCATTTAAACGATTTAAATTTTCCTGGGTATGTTCTAAACGTAACTCTGTTTCACGACGCCGTTCTTTATATTTTGAGATACCGGCGGCTTCTTCGATATAGGCACGAAGCTCTTCGGGTTTAGCTTCTACTATACGGGAAATCATACCCTGCTCAATGATGGCATAGCTGCGTGGACCTAAACCAGTGCCTAGGAAAATGTCACGAATATCGCGTCTACGACAACGCGTCCCATTAAGTGAATAGATTGATTGACCTTCACGTGTGATTTCACGTCGGATCGAAATTTGTGTGTAACTACTGTATTGGCCGCCTAGGCTTGCATCGGAGTTATCAAAATTCAGCTCAATAGCTGCTTTGCCTAGAGGTTTGCGGGTATGGCAACCATTGAATATCACATCATCAAGTGATTGGCCACGTAGTTGCTTCGCAGAGCTTTCACCCATAACCCAGCGAATGGCATCGATAATATTTGATTTTCCACAGCCGTTGGGTCCTACAATAGCGGTAAGATTACTAGGAAAAGCCACTGTGGTGGGGTCAACAAAGGATTTGAATCCTGCTAATTTAATACTTTCAAGACGCATAGGGGTATGAATATCGATTTAATATAGGCAAAAGTATAGCATTGATAGAAAATATAAAAGAACAATTAGCTGAATAATAACTAAAAATGCAAGTTTAACTAGTAAACAAGGGGGGATTTAATAAAAAAGCCTAAACATACGCTCATTTACGGGGAACGTATATTTAGGCTTGCAAGTAAAGAGCTTCTAGTATCGATTGCCTGAGCTACCTGCAAGGCTGCTTCCGGCTACTGCACCTACTCCTGCACCGGCTATCGTAGCTATGGTTCTACCTGAACCACCACCAATTGTGTTACCTAGAAGACCACCTACTGCAGCACCACCTAAGCCACCAGCAACGCGTCTTTGATCAGGTGACATCGTATCACAAGCGGTAAGGCCTACTAATAAAACGCCTATTAAGACGAATGAATTAAATTTTTTCATATTATACCCCATGGAAAATGAAATAATTTTTGGACTTTACTCTTCGCAGTTGAATTTTTGCCTACGTTGCCATTTAATTCGCAATCTTCATGTATCTTTAATACACCCCCGGTTGCTCATTCTCATGGTGTCTTGTCAAAAAATCCAATTGCTATGAGTCTATTTATCTATGGTTCTTAACAAAAGTATAGGCAGCGGGGGGGCTAAATACCAATTATTAGCCTTAAAAACGTTTAAAAATTGAACAGTTAGATTAGGTTATAATGAGAGCTCCATTTTTCGTAGGACATCTCAATGCAAAACATCCAGTTAAAAATTTTGGACTCACGATTAGGAAAAGAATTTCCATTGCCTAGCTATGCAACGGATGGGTCTGCGGGGCTTGATTTACGCGCTTGTACCAAGAAGATCATCCAATTATTACCCAATCAGACCGAGTTAATTTCAACCGGTTTAGCTATTCATATTGCTCAACCCAATTTAGCGGCTGTGATTTTGCCACGCTCTGGTCTTGGCCACAAACATGGCATTGTACTCGGGAATCTCATCGGTCTCATTGATTCAGACTATCAAGGCGAGCTGTTGATTTCATGCTGGAATCGTGGTCATAGTGAGTTTGCCATCCAGCCAGGGGATAGAATTGCACAATTAGTATTTGTACCGGTCGTTAAAACGCAGTTTGAATTGGTTCCAGAGTTTGTACAAACTGATCGCGGTGCAGGTGGTTTTGGTCACTCTGGTGTGGAATAGTTTTTTTAGTCATTTAAAATCTGTAATGAATTAACAACAGATACTAGATTTTCTTGTTTTAGTTCCCTCTGGCTTTATTATCCGAGGGAATTAGATTGCAAAAAATAAAGAAAAAATTATATTCAATATCTTTTTTCACAAGCCATTTTTGAAACGTTGTAGTGCCAATTTTTCTTGTAGCTCAATACTACCTTGCTTTTCCATCGGAAATAATTGTGTTAGGTGGGTTACTATTTTTTTAGACGAAAACTGATGGCTTGGTTTCTGATTAACGTTTTGATAAATATGATCTGAAACTTCATGGTGATCGCTATCACTATCAAAAGAAGAATTAGAAGAAGACAAGTTTTTAGTATTTTTATTGGCACTATTTAACTCAATTATTTCCTCGCAGTTGTCGATATCGATAACTATTTTCTTTTGAGTTCGATTTCCCAAGTATTGTAATAAAGTAGCCATCGCTATGCTAGATAAGATATTAATGGCATATCCAGCAGAAGCCGGTAGCGGATTTTCTTCAAAATCCTTACTAGTCAATAACATTGCCATACTATGCAAGAAAAATATTAAATTTAAAACCTGACTTATTTTACCTTCGCCAATAAAATGTTTTACTATCGATCGTATCCCTTGTATTGCAGTAGCGCATAATAGACTAGAACCGAAATAAAACTCTACACTAGGGATAATACTTACTTCTTCCTCATAAGCCTTATGACGCATCAAAAAGCTTGTGGGACCAACAAATGAAGCATGAATGAGGTTAATACTAGTACTTGCTAGAGGCAACACAAAAAAATTTCCTATCCTGTTTATGGTTTGTTTATATAAAGGATATCTTGTTATCAATTTGGATTTTATTTTGCTGACCGCAAAAGGCATCGTACCATTTAATAAGCCTATAAAAAACTCTACTGATAACCGCTCTAACAAGCTAAAAGTAAAAAACCTATTTCCTTTGTAAGGAAAAAAATCTTCTTTTACTGCTAGATTATTGTCTATACAGAAATCCTGTGCAGGATTAGCAACTTTTAGATACCTTGCTAATAATTGTTTAACGTTAGCATAATCCGCGGAATCTTTACATTTTGATAAAATCAGTTGTCGAGGCGTGTTGATATTATGTACAGAATATTTATCTAAAATTTTATAAGCACCTTTAAAGAGCAAATATTGAAGAATATGAAAATTACATTTTGTTTTAACAGCAACAAGTAATAAAGGTGTTTTTTTATCTATGGATAAACTGTTAACATCAATGTTACCAAAGTCAAAAGCTCCTTTACTCTAC
>DAIQAW010000005.1:0-12933 GCA_036781465.1 Candidatus Aquirickettsiella sp. | reverse complement strand
CACCTATTAATGTAGAGCGCATGAGAAAAAGCTGCCAACGCGAGCCACCTAATTGACGCCATAATACCGCCGAGCGCACTCCTGCTAATAAGGCAGCACGTATTTTACTGACTGTTTCAGCATGCGCTAAATATTTACCTTGTCCAACAACATGCAAACGAAAAGGTAATGCCCCTAAGGTAGTGACATAAATATCAGCTAAACTATTAATAATAAGTTGCGGTGAAGATGCAAAATAGTTAGCTTGTGAAATAGCATGTTTAATTCGTCGACTTAAGTTTTTTTTGGTTTCAGGAGAACGGATAAGTTTACGTTCGAGATGCATTAAACCAATTAAATAACGCGTTAATTCGCGATCCTGCTTAATTTTAGTATAGGTGAGTAAATTAACTAACTCTTGTAAACCTAAACGTAAACCACTAATTGTACCACCATACACCTGCTCAACAGTGCTAACCTCAAGTGTGTAAATACTTTGAATACTCGTATCAAATGCAAGTTTTTCAGTTTTTCCAGTCCTAGCCAGATCACGAACTAAAGCGGCGGATTGGAAAACACCCGCCAAGGCTAAACTACGTTCGACATTTTTTTTTTCGTTGTTTTGCATAACACATTAAAATAAGTGAAATGAATAGGCACTCACACAATTGGATTTTTGACTAGGCGCCGTGAAAATAAACAACCAGAGTGTATTTAACACTACATGAAGATTGCGAGTTGAACAGCAACGCAGACAAAAATTCGAGTGCGAAGAATATATTAGCGTAATTTCAAGGTTGCTAATCCAAATAATACCAATATAAAGGTAATAATCCAAAACCTCACAATAATTCTCGGTTCTGGCCAGCCCTTTAACTCAAAATGATGGTGTATAGGCGCCATACGAAAAATCCTTTTTCCGGTTAACTTAAAAGAAGCCACTTGCAATATCACCGAAATCGTTTCTAAAGCAAACACGCCACCCATGATGAGTAATACAAACTCTTGTCTTACAACAACTGCAATGCAGCCTAATGCTGCACCCAAGCCTAAAGCACCCACATCACCCATAAATACTTGGGCCGGATAGGTATTAAACCATAAAAAACCTAAACCGGCCCCAACTATAGCGCCACAAATAACCACCATTTCGCCGGCACCGGGAATAAAAGGAATGGCTAAATACTTTGCGTAGGTAATATTTCCGGTAAGATAAGCAAAAATACCTAAACCACCTCCCACTAATACCGTCGGCATAATGGCTAGACCATCTAAGCCATCGGTTAGATTCACGGCATTACTACTGCCAACAATGATGAAATAAACCCAGGGAATATAAAATATTCCTAAAGGAATCAAGAGATTTTTAAAAAAAGGAACCACTAATTGGGTTTCAACAGGTAATGTTGCATTCATATATAGCAATACCCCAATGGTTAAGCCTAATATCGATTGCCATAAATACTTCCAACGTGGAATAAGTCCTCGGCTATTTTTTAGCATCAGTTTTAAGTAATCATCAGCAAATCCTACTAGGCCGAATCCAGCTATGCCTAAGAGCACTATCCAAATCAGATGATTATTAAGATTAGCCCATAGTAAAGTTGTCATAACAATGGCAATTAAAATCAAAGCACCACCCATTGTCGGTGTACCCGCTTTACTTAAATGTGCTTGAGGTCCATCAGTGCGGATTGCTTGACCAATTTGGCGATGGCTTAGTGTACGTATCATCTTCGGTGCTAATAAAAGTGAAATAAGAAACGCAGTTAAAGACGCTAAAATGGCTCTTAAAGTTAAATATTGAAAGACATGAAAAGCACGATAGTAATTTGATAAAAATGCGGTTAACCATAACAACATGAGGTTAATTTTCTCCGGTTAAAAATTCAATTGTAAAGAGTATAATGGCACGTTATGATTCACGCATCCTTGTCCAATAAAGCAGCAGCTACTTTTTCCATTTGTGCACTGCGGGAACCTTTAATTAAAATAGTGACCTTCTCTCGCAAATGGGGTTTCAGGGCTAAAATTAATTCCTGATGATTAGAGTAATGTTTTGCGTTTGTACCAAATGCTTTGGCAGTCTCTTTACTTAAATCACCGCAAGTATAAACCTCATCAATTTTTAATTTTTTAGCTAATTGTCCAATTTGACGATGATAATCTATGGCATCTGGACCCAATTCCCCCATATCACCCATAACAAAAATTCGCTGTCCAGAATAATGCGCTAATAATTGTAAAGCCACAGCCACTGAACTTGGATTGGCATTATAACTATCATCAATCAGATTCGCGCCTATTTTTGTTTTGCTTACTATTACTCTTCCAGGCACCGGAAGCGTTTTTTCTAAACCGGATTTGATGTGGGATAATTCAATCCCTACTTGGCTCGCCGCGGCAGCGGCGGCTAAAGCATTCAACACATGATGCTGCCCAGGTAAACTCAAGCTAATCAGTATTTCTTTTCCATTCGGGGCATGTAATAAAAATATTACTTTTCCATCGGCATCCACTTGAATATTCGTTGCAGAAAAATCACATCCATCAGACAAACCAAAACTCACACGGCGAAAACTCGCTGAGGCTTTCTGTAAAATATCAGTAAATTTATCATCGGCATTAATAATAGCGACACCATTTTTAGCTAAACCAGAAAAAATCTCTGCCTTAGCCTTTGCAACGCCATTCATGGATCCAAATCCTTGCAAATGTGCAGGCCCAATATTGGTGACCAAAGCAACATTCGGTTGCGTGATCTGCGTCAAATGCGCAATTTCTCCGCTATGATTCGCACCCATTTCAATCACGGCATAACGGTGTTGACTATTTAAATTTAACAATGTTAAAGGTACACCGATTTCATTATTGAAATTTTTAAAATTAGTTAACACGGGTCCTGTTTCAGCCAAAATCGATCGGATCATTTCTTTGCTAGTTGTTTTACCACAACTACCCGTTAAGGCAATAATAGGAATGGAAAAATGACTACGGTGTAATTTAGCTAATTCCGCTAAAGCTTTTCTGGTATCCTGGACGAGTATTAGAGGTAAATCGATATCTATAACATGATCAACAATAGCAGCTACCGCTCCGCGCTGCTTAGCAAGTTCAATAAAAGCATGCCCATCAAACTTTTCACCGCGGATAGCAAAAAAAAGTTCATGGGGTTTTATGCTACGTGAATCCAAACTCAGTCCGGTATAATTCACATCCGGACCTAAGAGCTTTCCTTGGATATTTGCAGCCAATATAGATAGTTTCACAGGGTTACCAATAATATAGATAGGATACTTTTAGACTAGCATTCTATACTATACTCACAGGAATTAAGTATTAAAATAGTAATATGCGCATTTTATTTTGCAACTTCCACACAGACTACGCAGGAGGGCAGAACATCTATATCTTAAGCTTTAGTTGGGGTTTAGCTAGATTTTGTATTGTCTAATGCCTCAGAAACTGTCTCCTTTGCTTGTCGAGAAATGCTAGTAATGGCTCTTCCTGGCTTGACTGACCTGCTAATAACTATTTTTTAACGCGACTAATACCTAAAGATCTCAAGCAAATGTCGCAGCATGCCAGAAACAAAGCGATAAAACAGTTTGACAAAAAATATTTTGTCGACGCAACTGAACAAATTTATACAGATATTTTACGAATAAAGAAGTAAAAACGAAATCATACCTTTAATAATCGTTGCACTTCGAGGATATCATCAAAAGGATATTTAATGCCTTTAATTAACTGATAATCTTCGTGTCCTTTACCTGCAATTAATACAACATCACTGGATTGCGCAGTTGCAATAGCATAGGCAATAGCATGCTGTCTATCCGGTTCACGATGTATGGGTTTTTTATTCGTGAACCCTTCTTGAATATCCCGTAAAATTTGTAGCGGATTTTCATGACGCGGATTATCACTGGTTACTATGATACGATCAGCTTCCTGCTCGGCAATCTTAGCCATTAACGGTCGTTTTCCTTTATCTCTATCACCTCCACAACCAAATAAACAATACAACTCACCTGGACAATGTGGACGTAAAGCACGTAAAACTTGCTGCAATGCGTCGGGTGTATGCGCGTAATCAACAACCACTAAGGGCTTTCCAATACTATGAAACGCTTGCATACGCCCTTTAACACCCTTTAATTTCGATATAACCTGTGAAATTTCTGCTAAAGAAAAATGCAAACTCTTTAATAGCGTCAATACCAATAACAAATTACTTAAATTAAACTGTCCCATTAAAAATGGATTTTCGATAAATACTTCGCCCCAGGGTGTATCGATTTCTGCCTGTAAGCCTTGCTGATTAAAAGCAAATTTTTTTACTGTGACATGTGGAATATGCGACCATGCCGATTGAGGTTTATTTAAAGAATAAGCATATACAGGTAATTGCTCAGCAAGCTCAGCTAACCATTGTTGCGCATAAGGATCATCAGCATTTAAGATCGCCTGCTGCACACCCGGTAAATCAAAAAAAGAACGTTTAGCCTGTGCATAGGCATTCATGGTTCCATGATAATCCAAATGATCTCGGGTTAAATTAGTAAATGCGGCTACAGAAAATTCTGTGCCATTTAAACGCTGTTGCGCTAAACGATGTGAAGATACTTCCATGACCACAGCCTGTGCTTGTTCATCACGAAAATTTGCCAGTAATTGTTGCAACTCGATAGCATCGGGTGTGGTTAGCTGACCCGCCTTTAAATCCCCATAGAAACCATTACCTAAGGTCCCGATGACTCCACATGGCTTTTGTAGCTGCTGCAAACTATCAGCTAAAAAATGTGTACAAGAAGTTTTACCATTCGTACCCGTAATACCGATTACAGGCAAATAACGACTCGGATAATCATAAAATCGGGCTGCGATAAGCCCTAATTGTGTAGTTAAATGAGAGAGAGCCATTATAGGGATAGGTGCTTTTACATCAATAGAAACATTCCCTTCCGGTTCGAATAAAATGGCTGCCGCACCTTTAGCAATTGCCTCCGAAATAAAATGACGACCGTCATTATCCCTTCCAGGGTAAGCAAAGAATAAATCTCCTGCTTGAAGTTGACGGCTATCTTGGCAAAGACCTTTAATGACAGGATCCGCCTTCACTGCAACGTCAAAACCCATTAATAACTGACTTAAATGCATAAAAAATACTCGCCCAACCTAGGATCGATTAAGTCTTGCTTCACTACTAAAAAACCTCTATTATAAATAGTAATGATTCTCATTTAAAATATTTATGCTAACTGAGTCTATACCACTCACCCAACTAAACCCGGGACAATCTGCTACTGTAGTAGGTTTTAGTTCTGATATCGCTGCACCCTGTCGCAAATTATTACAACATTTCGGCATTACTCGACAAGTTGCCATTACTTTAATTCGACGTGCGCCGCTTGGCGACCCCTTACAATTACAATTATTAGGTAGCCAATTTAGTTTACGTGCCAGTGAAGCCTGTCATATTTACGTAGAATATTCAAACTAAACACAAAATTCATGCAAAAAAATAAAATCATTGCCATAGCCGGCAATCCTAATTGCGGTAAAACTGTTATTTTTAATGCTCTCACCGGTAGTCGACAAAAAGTGGGTAATTGGGCTGGCGTCACGGTTGAGCAAAAAAGTGGTTATTTTAATGTTGGTGCAGAAACCTATGAAATCGTTGATCTTCCAGGCACTTATTCCTTAAGTGTCGTCGCTAATAATTGTGCCATGGATGAATGCATTGCCTGCACTTATCTCGTTAACAATCGTCCCGATGTTGTCATTAACGTAGTTGATGCAAGCAATCTCGAACGACAACTGTATTTGACTGCACAACTGTTAGAAATGCAGATACCCGTTATCATCGCACTTAATATGATGGATATTGCTAAGCGACGCGGCATACATATCAATATCCAACAATTGAGTCGATCCTTAAAGTGTCCAATTATTCCTTTAACTGCAATTCATGGCATGGGTATTAAAGAATTACGTCATACTTTGTCAGCAAACCTCTCAACACATGCCATTCTTCCTTATTCTTTTGAGCCTTTATTGCAAAACGCTTTGCAAACACTTACTGAAAAATTATCAACAAAAAAAGTCCCTCTTCATTGGTTGGCTTGTCGTTTATTGGAAGATGATGCCATCGCCCGTAATTACGCCACACCAGGAGAACTTTCATTTGCACAATCATTAATACAAATACTTAAAACACAATTGGGTGAAGAAATTGATTTACTGATAGCCGATGCACGTTATACTTGGATACAATCACTATTGAAACAAAGTTTAATCGCCAACACACCCGGCATAACTTTTACCTCGCACATCGATCGTATTATTTTAAATCGTTGGCTAGGTATTCCTATTTTTCTTTTAGTGATGTACACACTTTTTTTATTTGCCATTAATGTCGGCGGCGCTTTTCAAGATTTTTTTGATATGGGTAGCACGGCATTGTTCATACATGGCAGTATCAATGTACTTACACAATTGCATTTACCGGTTTGGCTGATTGCATTAATTGCTAATGGCTTAGGTAAAGGGGTTAATACCACAATAAGCTTTATACCGGTCATCGGCGCCATGTTTTTATTTTTATCTTTATTAGAAGATTCAGGTTATATGGCACGTGCCGCGTTCGTGGTCGATAAATTAATGGGGGCTATCGGTTTACCTGGAAAAGCTTTTGTTCCACTTATTGTGGGTTTTGGTTGTAATGTCCCTACAGTAATGGCTACACGCACCTTAGCTTCACCACGGGATCGTATTTTGACGGTGATGATGGCGCCCTTTATGTCATGCGGTGCACGCCTCACAGTCTATACTTTATTTGTTACCGCTTTTTTTCCACAGGGTGGTGCACTCATTATTTTCGCGTTATATATCATAGGGATATTAATAGCAATTTTCACCGGTTTATTACTACGCTCTACCGCATTAAAGGCAGAAACAACGCCGATGATCTTAGAGTTACCGACCTATCATTGGCCACATTGGCGTTCTATCTTGCAAAACACTTGGCAACGCTTGAAATTATTTTTATTTAAAGCAGGTCGCTTTATTATTCCAATTTGTGTGCTGATAGGATGTTTTAATACGATCAGCATCCATGGCAAACTTATCAGCGATGAAGCCAATCAACATTCTTTATTATCCAGTATTGGAAAAACCATCACGCCAATCTTTACTCCTATAGGGATAAAAAGTGATAATTGGCCTGCCACGGTGGGTTTAGCGACCGGTTTACTCGCTAAGGAAGTAGTTGTCGGAACATTAAATACTTTATATTCACAAGTTGGCCAACTGACAGAACAAAACGAACAATCAACAATAAGCGCTGAATTAAAAGCCGCTGTGTTATCTATCCCTAAAAATCTAGGTGAGCTAAACAAAACACTAATCAACCCCATGGCGCTAAAGGCAGAAGCACCTGACGTGACGCGCGGTGTTTATGGTGTGATGTCCAATTATTTCGATGGGAAGCTCGGCGCTTTTTCTTATCTATTGTTTATTTTATTGTATTTTCCTTGTATTTCGACCATGGCGGTAATGCAACGCGAGATTGGTAGCGCTTGGGCTTATTTTTCTATGGCATGGAGTACGGGAATCGCCTATGCTGTTGCTACTTTATTTTATCAAACAGTCACCTTTCAACAGCATCCCATCACAACGCTGTTATGCTATCTCACCGTTGTGATGGGGCTTTTTGCTACACGTATTTTCTTAAATTTTAAAACCAACCTACAAAGTGAATTACCTTTGCCACTTTCATCCAGTAAAGGAAATTGTCATGATTAGTTTACTCACTTTAAAAAGATTTATTGCTGAAAAAAAATTGGTTAATCTCTCGCTTATTTTACAAACCTTTGGAACTCAACAAAAAGAAACCTTAGCGATTTTAGAACTACTCATACATAAAGGTTGCATAAAAAAATTTTTTAAAAAACCAAATTGCGCAACACCTTGCCTTAAGTGTTCATCCGAGTCCTTTGCTTTATATCAGTGGATAGAACAACCCGTTTAGCACCAAGTACTACTTAATTCACACACTCGGGACTATCTCTCGTAGTATCGCTTTTATTCCGACTAAGGGATTATCCATCCTGTGTAAGATTTCACTTAATTTTTGTCGCCAACGTCTGCCGCCGGCTACACCATGAAATAACCCAAATAAAGGTTGGATTAAATGCGTCAGATTTTCGCCCGATATAAAAGCCTGTTCTAGATAAGGTAAATACAGTAAAACAATAGACAGTCGACTAGAGATATTCAATGTATCTTGTGGGCTAATAAGTTGGTCAAGTTCAGCAAACAAATAGGGGTTATACCAAGCAGCACGACCTATCATGACACCATCGACGTGTTGTAAATGTTCCTGCGCTGTGCTTAGACAAGATATGCCCCCGTTTAAAGCAATATTTAAATGAGGGAAGTCACGCTTAATCTGGTAGACCCAATTATAATTTAAAGGCGGAATTTCACGGTTTTCTTTGGGACTTAATCCCGAAAGCCAAGCCTTACGCGCATGAATTATAAAAGTTTGACAGCCTGCCAAATTTACTTGTTGGATAAATTGAGCTAAGTAATCATAACTTTCGCAGTCATCGACACCAATTCGGGTTTTAATGGTAATAGGCAATTTAACGGCTGCACACATTTCAGCAATGCAATCCGCAACACGTCTGGGATCTTTAAGTAATACCGCACCAAAACAACCTGATTGCACTCTCTCACTAGGACAACCGACATTCAGATTAATCTCTGAATAACCATAAGGTTCGACTATTTTGGCCACCCGTGCTAGATCGGAACCGATACCCCCGCCCAATTGTATCGCCAAGGTTTTTTCACTGGCATCAAAACTTAATAAACGTTCTCGCTGCGGGCTATTTAAAATAGCGTCTGTGGTGAGCATTTCCGTATATAACTGTGCTTTTTTGCAAATTAAGCGGAAAAAATAACGGTAATGACGGGTAGTCCAACCCATCATGGGTGCTATCATATAGGAACTAATCGACTGTTTCTGCGGTTTTAGCATGATTTATTTCTATTCAGGGGCTTCCCTGCTGGTTTTTTACTGGTATGATAACGTTACTGGCTTTGTTATACAAAGCCTGTTTTTTACAATAATAACAATTTGGAGTCCTCTCATGAAATTGAAACAAGCGCTCATCATCGGCTTAACCAGCGCGATTTTAGCTATCCCAGCTATCGCAGCTGAATCAACAACCGATCTTAATAGCTTACCAGCGGCTAATACCAGCCAGCCAGCTGCTGTAACACCTGCAAAAAAAGAAGCTGTTCATCAGCGCAAAGGTCACAAAAAAATCTCCATGGAAAAAAAAATAGACCCTAAACAAGAAAAAGGAAACACTAAATTGGATGAGCTAAACACGCTTAACTCCGATAATACAGCAGGAGCAGATCAAACAGAAAAAGACTCCATAAAGTCTTAATCTCGTTAAAAAAATAAAAGGTCGATATATTATCGGCCTTTTTTATAATCTATTCTTCGCAATAAAATTTTTTCCTGCGTTCCCGCTCAATTCGCAATCTCTTCGCGGCACTTGCCAAAAATTCAATATCTAGTGATTGCAATAATTTATATCCGTTCGAAACTCTCAACGATTAATTGCAAAGATTTACGTCCCTGATAATAGTTAACGCCTATACGATAGCGCGCATTAATGCGTTCTGCACGGTGATTAGGCCAATGACTTAGGCTAACATTAAATGCAATAGCCTCAATTGATTTGCCCGCAACCTGACTCGCTAAGCTCATCTTTAAATGTTTATCACCTACCAAACGTTGCGCAAGTAAATGGAAACAACCTTCAAATAAGGGTTCTGGAAAATCTTGCCCCCATGGACCCGCTTCATAACGTAACAGCTCAGCTAATTCTAAAGTTAGCTCCTGTTGAGTTAATTCACCATCGGTATAACAAGTAGCCTGTAAAATATCGGGTCGTAATTGCTGATCACATTCTCGTTGAAAAATTTTAACAAACTCCTCAAAGGAATCTTTTTTCAAACTCAAACCTGCTGCCATGGCATGTCCGCCAAATTTACTAATCAATTGCGGATGATGTATTGCAATAGTTTCTAAAAGATCACGAATATGTAAGCCAGTGATAGAACGTGCTGAACCTTTTAGTTCATCGGTTTGATGACTTTCTGCAAAAATAATCGTCGGTCTATGTAAGCGTTCGGTTAGGCACGAAGCCAATAAACCGATGACACCTTGATGCCAACGACTGTCATATAAACAAATAGCTTTTTCCAAAGGTTTTTTTTCGAGCAATGTTTCTAAAATAGCGAAAGCTTCCTGTTTCATGGTCGCTTCGATAATGCGACGTTCTTCATTCAATTGACTCAGTTGTAAAGCAAGCTCATGCGCACGATTGCGATCAGCTTCTAATAAACAAGCAATCCCTAACGACATATCCGCCAGACGACCTGCCGCATTTAAACGAGGTGCGATACTAAACGATAAATCGCTCGCCACCAGATATTCTACTTCACGTTTCGCCAATTTAAGTAAGGCATAAATCCCCGGCCGGGCTTTACCAGCTTTAATCCACTGCAAACCCTGCATGACTAATAATCGATTATTACGATCCAAGCTAACTAAATCAGCTACCGTTCCTAATGCCACCAAATCCAAAAACTGCAACATATTCGGTACAATTATTTTATTTTTTGCAAACCAAGCTTGGCTACGTAAATAATGCCTGAGTGCCAACATCACATAAAAAGTAACACCGACACCTGCTAAGTTTTTACTCGGAAATAGATCGTCTTTTTGCTGCGGATTAACAATGGCATCTGCAATCGGCAAACTAGCCGCTGGCAAGTGGTGATCGGTAATGATTACTTTTAATCCGGCCGCTTTTGCGGCGATAACACCTTCATGACTCGAGATACCATTATCAACGGTTATAATGACATCCGGTTTTTTCGTGCGTAAAGCGAGTTCAACTATCTCGGGTGTTAAACCATAACCATATTCAAAACGATTTGGCACTAAAAAATCCACTTGCTGCGCGCCAAAACAACGTAAGGCACTTACCGCTAAAGCACTACTGGTTGCACCATCACTATCAAAATCACCGACGATGAGTAAACGCTGTTGTTGCATAAGCGCTTCACCCAAACATTCTGCGGCCGCTTCGATACCAGTTAACGATTGGAAATGTAATAAACTTGATAAGCGATAATCCAACTCTTCGACAGATCGTATGCCGCGCGCTGCATACACTCGCTGTAAAACCGGGTGTAAATGATTTAAATTTTCAACGACATTGAATTCGCGACGTAAAATGGCTTTATTCATGATTAATAGCTGAATCCCTAAGCTTAGTTTGGCGCTATAAAGTGTATTTGCAAGTTTGTCTATAAAATTATTCCCTTTTTTCAGCTGAGTCTGTCGCTTTGATCATTCGCATCACATTTTCAATTGAGTCATAGCGGCAGTCAGGACGTAAACGATCAATATACAGCTCGGCATTTAAATGACCGATTTCATGTTGAATCAAACGAGCTAAAAATCCCCGTGCTACGCCACCTATTTCCTTAGCTTCAGGTGTGTAAGCAGTGTAATGAATTTCGTTATAACGATAAACCTCCCCCATTTTATCCGGCACTGAAAAACATCCTTCCCAATCTTTATTCTCGCCAGCGGCTTCCACTGGCGTATACGACGGATTAATTAAAATCGTAGGCGGCACCACATCATAAACGTCTTTACGTCTTGCTTTTGCGGATTCAGGGACTTGGATAATAATAATCTGCAGCGCATGACCCACTTGTGGCGCAGCCAATCCCGCAGGATTGCCTAAAGGACTTTTCAGATCATTAAAAAAAATTCGAAAATCTTGAATAAATTGTTGAGTTTCGCTATCGAGTGGAAACTTAATCGCTTTAGCCGGCGTTCTTAATACATTATGTTCAGGGCTATCCAGTGTAACCAATTGCAATGCTGGATGAGATGACGCAGACGTCTTATGTAAATTATTTGTCATTGTTTCAGTACTCGGATAACTAAAAACTAGGAAATAACTCAAGCTTAAGTAGGCAAGAGTATGAATATCTTTATCATAGTGTATAATTTAACGTATAAATTTTTAACTTGATAGTTTATTATGGAATTAAATCTTGATACTGGCGAAGGGCATTATCAGATACGTGCTTATGCTAAAGATTTTATTCAAGTTAATGATAAAAAAATCCGGCATAGTCTTATTATTATGCCGAATCAGTTGATAGATCCTTGGCCCCCACACTCTATTACAGATTTAACCCCAGATAATTTACAAACCCTTATCGATTTGCATCCAAGTATTGTATTACTCGGTAGCGGCGAAAACTTAGTGTTTCCGGACCCTGCTGTATTAAACGTGTTTTATCAACAGAAAATTGGCATTGAAGTCATGAATAACGGCGCTGCCTGCCGCACCTACACGGTGCTAATGTCTGAGGGACGAAAAGTAGCTGCTGCTTTGTTGATTACTTGAATATCATCTCTTAATGAACTTACCGGCTGTAATTAAATCGGCCTCATTTCCTCGAGCCATTATTTCTTCATCAGTTTCAAGTCCTCCCCGCACTCTTTTAAAAATAGCTCCATATTTAATTTTAGTTTTAGTAGTTTCCTCAACATTACTTGCTTGATTCCCTTGTTCAATTTCACTATCTTTTTCAACTGCTGAAACTAAGGTTGGCTTTTCTCGTGTTGCTTGGCTATTAGGATTAATCCCATCATCCGAGGAAAATATGCTATATAGCTTTTCGCCTAGCTTAGGAATAGCTAAACTCAACACGGCTGCAAAAGCTAAATAAGGAGACGACAACAACAATGCAAATACCAATAATACAATCAATACTGTCCCTGCTATTATCTCTAAATTTTTAATAAATTTATTTTTCTGTTGTTCAGCTAAGTAA
>DAIQAW010000004.1:0-12950 GCA_036781465.1 Candidatus Aquirickettsiella sp. | reverse complement strand
GGTAAAAAACCCTTAGAACTTGTTAAAAATTTATCAGTAGATTTTATAAAAAACATTAAGGTAAAATCAACAATAAAAGATGTAATTTTTTTAGAAACAATCAATGCAATTGTTAAACAAAAAATATTTTTTGGCGCGCCTAATTGGCAGCCAGAAAATTTTCCAGAGCAAAAACCCACCTCTGCAAGTCTATGGAAAGCAAACGACCCTAATTTTTATCGGATTGATGTGTTACAAGAAGTATTTCTTCAAATAATAGAGATTCTAAAAAGTAAATTTGAAAAAGATTTAAATGCATTTAAGCTAATTTTACTCGTTATCCATGCGAGTTTAGCGGAGGCTTTTCAGGTGGGTCGATGTGATGAACAAGTTGCAGTGGCTTTTAGTCAGTTTTTGCTCAGCGAAGAAAAAATTAATTTTGAATGGTTTCAAGCAAGAAATCCAGATAAGCCAGGAGGGCATAATTTTCTTGTTCTAAATAGAAACCCTCAGTTTCTAGGTTGTGAAGCTAAACCAAATGAGAGGCCAGAAGCTTGGCAAGAAGGTTGGGTGCTCGATCCAATGGATAGCCGTGTTGATAAACTTAATGAGATAACGGCTGCGAAATTGATGGGTCATTTAGCCAGGATAGTTTCTGAGCCTGACAGTGAAAGAATTAAACTAAAGCATTATATAGGTATGAGATTACCTTTAAATGCAAACCATCATGAAATTTTAATAACTAAATTGGGACAAGTCAAACAAATATTAAATTCATTACTTGAGCAAAGCTGGGATGAAGTTTGGAACAAAATAAATGCTGTTTTACACAATGAACATAGTGTAAGTGAAAATCTCAGTTGTCAGATAGAAGGACAAGCAAAGGTTTGGATAAAAGCATTTTTTGACATTTTAGACACTAAAATCCAAGCTCATCAAGAAATAAAAGCGCAGTTAGCCATGCACAATGAAGGTCTGGAAGCCGGTGCAAATGCAGAATTTATTCAAAAAGTTCAGAGTTTGAGATTAAACTAAATTTATTTTTTCTATTCTTAGATCAAGCATTTGGGCTAGAAACAGTGCTCAGCATAGGTTATTATCTCAACTCTTTGAACTTGTTATTTTACCATGGCACATCCATTAAAGTATCAACGTGTTTTGCTTAAACTCAGTGGAGAAGCGCTCCATGGAGAATCTTCGCAAATGCTGGATCCCCTAGAGCTTAACCGCATTGTATCTGACATTGTTGCCGCAGCGGATTTAGGTGTGCAAATAGGTATCGTAATTGGTGGGGGTAATATTTTTCGTGGTGAAGTATTAGCACGTAGTGGTATTGATAGAATTACCGGAGATCAAATGGGAATGTTGGGTACTGTGATCAATGCATTGGTATTACGAGATTCCCTTGAGCAACACAAAAAAATAGCTAAAATTATGTCTGCAATTCCTATCGGTGGTTTCGCCCCTCTGTTTGAACGTTACAAGGCGATACGTTATCTAGAAAAAGGATACATCGTTATCTTTGCAGGCGGTACAGGAAATCCCTTGGTCAGCACAGATTCTGCCGCGAGTTTACGTGGCATAGAGATTGGTGCTGAATTATTGCTTAAAGCAACACATGTTGATGGGATATACAATGCTGATCCCAAAAAAGATCCAAAAGCTGTGTTATATTCCCAGGTGAGCTATGAAAAAGCCTTGGAACAAGAACTTGGCATCATGGATTTAGGTGCTTTTACACAATGTCGCGATCATGATTTACCGATACTTGTCTTTAATATTAAATGCAAAAATGCATTAGTTGATATTCTACAAGGCAAAAGTAAAGGCACATTAGTGAGTAAGAGGAATTTTGTATGATAGGACCGATAAAATTAACAACTGAACAAGGTATGCAAAGAGCATTGGAAGCGTTAAAAGTTAACTTAGCTAAGTTACGAACGGGCAGGGCGCATCCAAGTTTATTAGAGCAATTACGTATTCCCCAATATGGCGGAAAAGAAGTCCCTTTGAATCATGTGGCGAGTATTACTGTCGCCGATGCACGAACCTTATTGGTTACGCCTTGGGAAAAATCGTCAATTACTACCATCGAAAAAGCAATTATTCAATCTAATTTAGGTTTAAATCCAGTAACAGCAGGCAATGTTATTCGTGTTCCATTAGCCATGTTAACCGAAGAACGTCGACGCGATATGAGTAAGTTAGTTAAACAAGAAGCTGAGGATGCCCGTGTATCCATCCGAAACTACCGTCAAGATGCCAATCAACAACTTAAAGAATTGATTAAGAAAAAACTCATCACTGAAGATGAAGAACGTCGCGCTAAGGATATGGTACAAAAAATGACTGATCACAATATCGCAGAAGTAGAAAAGATAGCAAAGACCAAAGAAGAAGAGTTAATGCAAATTTAATCTCACCATTGTATGTCAATTCCAGACAATGTTCATGCATTAAAACGTCCACGCCATGTTGCTATCATTATGGATGGGAATGGTCGTTGGGCGAAACGCCGTCATTTACCACGAATGTTAGGTCACCAAGAAGGGGTGAAAGCAGTTCGTAAGGTAATAAAACTCTGTGGCGAGATGAGGATTGAAGCACTTACCTTATTTGCTTTTAGTAGTGAAAACTGGCAGCGCCCTGAACAAGAAGTTAATTATTTAATGACGCTATTCCTAAACACCTTGAAAAACGAAATCGATAAATTAACTAAAAACAACGTGCAGTTAAGAATGGTAGGTAATTTGGAAGGCTTTAATCAACCACTACGTGAATGGATCGATAAATCTCAGACTTTAACGGCTAAAAATACAGGTCTGCAATTGGTAATTGCTGTGAATTATAGTGGTCAGTGGGATATTGTTCAGGCCGCTCAGAAGATTATGAATCAAGTTAAAGCAGGCAAGTTCGAGACCGAAATATTAACTCGAGAAATATTTGCTAAGTATTTGAGCTTAGCGGATCTACCAGCGGTCGATCTGTTAATTCGCACCAGTGGTGAATATCGAATCAGTAATTTTTTGCTTTGGCAACTGGCTTACTCTGAACTATATTTTACCGATATCTTATGGCCTGATTTTGATGAGCATGAGCTGAATAAAGCGTTGCAATTTTATACGCAACGAGAAAGGCGGTTTGGATGCATTAGTGAGCAACTCGCGGAAATAAATGCTTAAACTTAGAATTTTAACAGCACTGATATTGATTCCATTAGTTGTCATTGGAATTTTTTACACATCGGAATTTTATTTTAAGTTGATTACAACGGCTATCATGTTAGTGGCTGCTTGGGAATGGGCACGTTTGAGTGCTTATAAGGATCTGGTGCAGCGATTTTTATATGTAGGTGTGCAAGCGGTAATTTTATTTCTCATTTTATCTTATTTAAGCTATGACTGGATTTTGAAGTGTGGTTTAATTTTTTGGTTACTATTAAGTGTTTATCTAATTTGGGCGCGTAGTCAATCCAAATTACCGATGATAAGTCCAGCTATCAGTGCTGGCTTAGGTTGGTTAATCATTAGCTTATGTTGGGTGGCATTACAAAAGCTGCAGCTGACACCGATTTATTTAATGTTTGTGTTACTAATTATTTGGTTATCTGATACAGCAGCGTATGTCGGTGGTCGTCTATGGGGTCGACATCTGTTAGCGCCGGCCTTGAGTCCAAAAAAAACCTGGGAAGGTTTTATTATCGGATTATTGTTTACTTTTTTTTCGGCAATGCTAATGCTCTATTTTTTTCAAGGAATGAAACCAACGTTGAGCCAAATGTGGTTATTGGTATTATTGACGAGTTTAGCAGCGGTAGCAGGTGATTTATTTGAAAGTCAATTAAAACGACTGCGAGGTTTAAAAGATAGTGGCCAATTGTTGCCCGGCCATGGTGGGATTTTGGATAGGATAGATAGTTTATTGGCTGCTGCTCCTGTGTATGCAGGTTCTTTATTACTACTAGGTTTAGTCACATGAAATCGTTAACTATTTTGGGTGCAACCGGATCTATTGGTGTTAATACCTTAGACGTGATCAGTAAACATCCCACGCGTTTCAATGTGATCGCTTTAACAGCCCACTACAATATCGATTTATTATTTCAACAATGTCTAAAATTTAATCCTACTTATGCAGTAGTGGGTAGTGAAAGCCTAAGCAAACACCTTCAGCAACGTTTGCTCGCGGAATCTGTAAAAACGAAAGTATTATTTGGCGGGGATGCCTTAACTTTTGTTGCGAGTCTAGATGAAGTTGATACCGTGATGGCCGCTATCGTAGGCGCTGCGGGTTTATTACCTACCTTAGCCGCTGTGAAGGCAAAGAAGCAAGTACTCCTTGCAAATAAAGAAGCTTTAGTCATGGCAGGTCCTTTACTCATAGAAGAAGCGCAACGCGCGCAAATTACTTTAATACCCGTAGATAGTGAACATAATGCTATTTTTCAGTGTTTACATGGACAAATTGCACCTGATAATTCCTGTAAAAATTTGGCGAAAATTATTTTAACTGCATCGGGTGGTGCACTACGCTATAAATCCTTAGCACAATTGCAAGTAATGACACCCGCACAGGCCTGCCAGCATCCGAATTGGCGTATGGGACGCAAAATTAGCATTGATTCGGCGACGCTCATGAATAAGGGCTTTGAAGTCATAGAAGCTTATTATTTGTTTGGTTTAGCGCTGGATCAAATTGAAGTGGTGTTACATCCGCAGAGTATTGTGCATTCTCTAGTAGAATACTTGGATGGATCAATTTTAGCGCAATTAGGCAGTCCTGATATGCGTATTCCGATCTCCTATGCTTTGGCTTTTCCAGAGCGAATTAATAATTCTGCAGCGACTTTAAATTTATTAAAAGTAGCACGTCTAGATTTTTTAGCGATTGATGAAAAACGCTATCCTTGTTTAAACTTAGCTTATCAAGCATTACGTATTGGTGGGACAGCATCAACGATCCTGAATGCCGCGAATGAAATTGCAGTACAAGCGTTTTTAGATGGAAAAATTTATTTTACTGATATTGCTAAGCTCAATCAGGATGTATTGGAAAAACTTCATTCCCGACCTGTTTCTAATCTCAGTGTTATTTTGGAGGATGATAATTTAGCTCGTGAGATTGCTAAAGAGATGATTTTAAAGCATTATAGCGCGAGAGTAACGAAAATGGTGCGAAGAGAATCCGTTACCCGTTAGAATATGCATGAACAATAAAGTTTAGTTCTTTGGTAAACTTTTTAAATACTCACAGTAATGAGGTTTTTGGCAAGCGCCGCGTCCATGCCACAATCTGGGTGTATATAGTTAACCATGAAAATTACGAATTGAGCGGGCAACGCAGACAAAAACTCAAATACGAAGATAATGTCTTTTTTTGGCTAAAAAATAACGATTATTATGTTGCGACTTTTATTGAGAATTTTTTTAGTAGGATCGTTATCGATCATTTTTTTTCTTGCTCTGCCTGCGCAAGCTTTTACTGTCAACCGGATCCAAATTGATGGTCTACAAGGTATCAGTCGTGATACCGTGCTTAGCTATTTACCGGTTAGAACCGGTCAATCTTTTCAGCCCTATCAATCATCTGCTGTTATTGATGCGCTGTATGCAACTGGATTTTTTAGTGATGTTACTTTAGAAGAGCAAGCGAATGCTTTAATTATAAAAGTGGTGGAAAGACCAACCATTAGTGAAGTGGACATCATCGGTAATAAAGAAATTCCTAAAGATAAGCTAAAACAAATTGTAAAAAGAATTGGTTTAGTTCGTGGTCGCTTATTTGATAAAGCCACTTTAGATCGTTTTGTTGCGCAACTTCGTACACAATACGACAATATGGGGAAATATTCTGCACGAGTAACACCCATTGTTACGTCGTTGTCTAACAATCGAGTTTCAGTGCGAATTCTTATTTCAGAAGGTCTTACCGTAGAAATTGCCGATATTTCTATCATCGGTAATCATGTTTTTAGTGAAAGAAAGTTACGTGGCGCCTTACCTTTGGGTACACACCATTTTTGGTCATTTTTCACGAATAGTGATCAATATAGTCAAGATCGATTATCTGCTAGCTTAGATGCCTTACAATCTTACTATATGAATCGAGGTTATCTTAAATTTAAAGTAGATTCTACGCAGGCCAGCTTAACTCCTGATAGAAAACATGTTTATCTTATTATCCATATTACTGAAGGGCCGATATATAAACTCAGCGGTTATCAATTCACAGGAAGCGCAATTGTTTCGCAAACTAAATTACACAAGCTTTTAGTTCCTTTACAATCGGGTCAGATTTTTTCGCGTGAAAAAATTGTAGCGGCAGAGCAGGGTATTAAAAAAGCGCTAGGCGATTTTGGTTATCTATTTGCGACCGTGAATACCGCGCCGCAAATCGATGAAGTAAAAAAAACTGTTTTTTTAACTTTTTATGTTGATCCAGGTAATCGAGTTTATGTACGACACATCAATATATCCGGTAATCTAAAAACACAAGATTTGGTATTTCGACGTTTGTTACGTCAACAAGAAGCGAGTGTGATTTCCGAAGCTGATATGAAAACATCTATAAGGCAGCTTGCTCTCAGCGGCTATCTTGAAGGGGAACCAGAATTAACGCCGGTTCCTATTGCTGGATATACCGATCAAGTTGATCTCGATGTTAATCTCAATGAAGCGCATGCGGCACAAGCATTATTTAGTTTAGGTTACGGTACTAACGGACCTGTAATCGGTGCATCGCTGAATCAAAATAACGTTTTTGGAACCGGTAATCAATTAGCTTTAAATTTCAATAATACCCGTGCAGCTACTGTTTATAGTATTAGCTATAATAACCCTTATTACACCCTAGATGGTATACAACGCGGATATGATTTATTCTATCAACGATCAACACCGAGTGACTTGAATACCACGACCTATAACACCAACACCTATGGTGGTGATCTCCACTATAGTATCCCTTTTGATGAGCGAGGGGATAGTTTGTTGGTACAAGGTGGTTTACAAAAAATACAGTTGAATTTACCTCCAACTGTTCAACAATCACGTGAAGTGCAAAAATTTGTTGCACAACACGGCGTGCAATTTAATCAATTTTTATTCACATTAGGTTGGTCGCGAAATAGCTTCGATCGATTGGTATTTCCTACCAGTGGAATTTTTCAAAATGCCAGTGTCCAACTTGTTTTACCTGTTGGCGGCCAACCTTTATATTATTATAAAGCGAATTACTCAGGAACAGGCTATTTACCTTTCAAGCATAATTTTATTCTGCAAAGTCATCTAAGCTTAGGTTATGGTAATGGATTTGCTTCAACTTCTGGATTGCCTTTCTTCGCCAATTATTACGCGGGTGGTATCGGTATCGATGGTCAAGTTAGAGGTTACGAAATTAGTACGCTAGGCCCTAAAGATACCAACGGCAATTATCTGGGAGGTAATGTGATGACAGTCGGAAGCTTGGCTTTAATTGTACCGAACCCAGTATCCGATAAATTAAGAACCAGTATCTTCGTGGATGCGGGTAATACTTATTCAACGTTAGGTATCACCCGGCTGAACCCTCCACCGCCTGTGGTTAGGGGGGGGACCGGCTCAGGACCACTGCGTTATTCCGCCGGAATAGATGTAGATTGGCGAGTTCCGGTTTTTAATGTAACATTAAGCCTTAGCATAGCCAAGGCTATGAATCCTCAACCGGGCGATCAAACCCAAGTTTTCCAGTTTAATATTGGAACAGGTTTTTAATTTTAGCTTATTTAAGGAGCTGATAATGAACAAAATTTGCTTAGTATCTATCGTGACATTAATGGCAGGACTATTGACTTTGCCGGTTCATGCCGACGAATTAAAATTAGCAGTTGTTGATATGCAAGTAATATTACAAAAGGCTCCACAGATTTCAAAAATCAATGATACTTTAACACGTCAATTTAAAGGTCGACAAGATAGTATTGTTAAAGCACAAAACGAATTACAGAAAGAAGCTTCTAATTTGCAAAAAAACGCAGCTGTTATGAAAACAGATGAGCGTAATAATTTAGAAAATAAGCTCATGACGGATCGTAATAATGTGAATTCCATGATAGCTTCATTTCAAAAAGATTTATCTAAGCAGCAAAGTGCATCATTACACAATTTTAGTCAGCAACTAGATGGTGTGGTGAGTAAAGTAGCGGCGCAATCAGGTTATGATTTAGTCATTCAAAAAGGCAGTACCTTATATGCGAAGAATAATCTTGATATTACGCAACAAATATTAGATGCATTAAAAAAAGCTTAATACTCTTCGCACTTAAATTTTTGTCTATGTCGCTTGATTCGCAATCCTCATGTATGCTAATACATTTCGGTTGCTCATTCTTGCTACACTGGTCAAAAATCCAATTGCTGTGAGTAACTACGCTTCGCACTTGTCATTTGTTTAAAGATTTTTAATAAAGTATAGAGCTAGAGATGCCGAGTCAACATTCATTACAAGAAATTGCCCATTTAATCGATGCGGATCTGAAAGGTGATCCGGCTTGTTTGATCAGCGGCATTATGACTTTGCAAAATGCACAGCCGGGGCAGATTTCTTTTTTAAATAATAAACGTTATCTAAAATACCTTTCACTTACTCAAGCGTCTGCAGTTATTCTTCGTGTCGATTTTTTAAAACATGCTCCGAGTAACGCCCTAGTTGTGTCTGATCCTTATCTTGCTTTTGCTAAAGTTGCTAAGCTATTTGAACGAGCTCCAGAATATAATCCTGGGATACATGCTAGCGCAATTATCGGTGAAAATTGCCAAATTCATCCAAGTGTCAGTATTGCTCCTTATGTAGTAATCGGAGCGAATACGCGTTTAGCGGCTGGTGTTGTGATAGGTGCAGCTTGCGTCATTGGTAATAATGTCATTATGGGTGCCAATACCCGTTTAACATCACAGGTTAGCGTGTGTGCGGATACACACATAGGTGAACGAGTGCTCATCCACAATGGATCGGTTATTGGTAGTGATGGTTTTGGTTTAGCTAAAGAAAATAATAAATGGATTAAGATTCCTCAATTAGGAAAAGTCCAAATTGGTAACGATGTTGAAATCGGAGCGAATGTCAGTATTGATCGTGGCGCACTGGATGATACGATTATTAGTGATGGTGTAAAGTTAGATAACCAAATACAAGTAGGTCATAACGTTAGGATTGGTGAAAATACTGCTATTGCGGGATGCACTGGCATTGCTGGAAGTACACATATTGGTAAAAACTGTATGATTGGTGGCGGGGTCTGTATCAACGGGCATATAGAAATTGTGGATAATGTTTATATTACCGGCATGTCGAGCGTAGTATATTCTATCCGTAAGCCTGGAATTTACTCTTCAACACATTCAACCCAACCGCAGCGTGAATGGCAAAAAAATAGTATACGATTTCGTCAACTGGATCAATTAGCGAAAAGATTGAAAAAAACAGAAGCATTAGTTAATAATAAATCGATCGAGAATGATTAAAAATTAGTAAAAACAGAAAAAATATATTTAGGTAAGCACTATGAGCGACGTTATGGATATCCAAGAAATACTATCTTATTTACCGCAGCGTTATCCTATTTTAATGATCGATAAAGTCATTTCAATAGTACCCGGAAAATCGATAGTGGCTATAAAAAATGTAACTGTGAATGAACCTCATTTTTTAGGTCATTTCCCTGGTAATCCGATTATGCCAGGTGTACTTATTTTAGAAACAATGGCGCAAGCAACAGGCATTCTTGCTTTACATGCGAATAGAGAAAATAAAGAAGGTTTTTTATATCTTTTTGCAGGTATTGATGATGCACGTTTTAAACGACCCGTTGTCCCAGGGGATCAATTGTTAATAGAAGCTGAGGTTATTAAGGTAAAAGGTAATATATGGAAATGCAAAGTCACCGCCAAAGTAGACGGCGAGCTAGCTTGTGAAGCAACGCTGATGGGCGCTGGGAGAAAGTGCTAAAATGATAGATGCACTAGCTATTGTAGATCCCGCTGCTAAGTTAGGTTCTGAAGTGAGTATAGGGCCTTGGACTATTATTGGACCTGAAGTAGAGATAGGCCCTGGTACTGTTATTGGATCGCATGTCGTAGTGAAAGGTCCCACGCGATTGGGTGCGTATAACAAAATTTATTCTTTTTCTTCTGTTGGAGATGATCCGCAGGATAAAAAATATCAAGGTGAAAGAACTTATTTAGAAATTGGCGATCATAATGTCATTCGCGAATATTGCACGATTAATCGTGGAACCACTCAAGATAAAAGTTTAACTAAAATTGGTCACCATAATCTTTTCATGGTTGGCTCGCATATTGCGCATGATTGTGTTATTGGTGACCACGCTATTTTTGTTAATAATGTGGCTTTAGCGGGCCATGTTACCATCGGAAACTATGCCATTTTGGGTGCTTACAGTGCGGTGCATCAATTTTGCCATATTGGTGATCATAGCTTTATTGCCGCTGCAAGTATGGTACGACAAAATGTATTACCTTATATTTTGGTAGAAGGTGGGCATGAAGCGCGCGCTTGCGGTCTCAACAAAGAAGGCCTAAGAAGGAGTGGTTTCAGCGAGGAAGCCATTAGTGTTTTACGTTGCGCATACAAGTTAATTTTTCGTAAAAATTTAACGGTTGAACAAGCTTTAGAAGAATTAAAACCTTTAGAACTCAATTCTCCTCAAGTAAAGCTTATGGCATCCGCACTTAAAAATTCTGAACGTGGCATCATTCGTTAAACTTCCACTTCGTATCGGCATCGTGGTTGGTGAAACTTCAGGCGATTTGCTAGCTGCCGATCTTTGCAAGGAATTAAAACGCAGACAAATCCCATTTAGTATTTCAGGAATTGCTGGACCAGAACTACAGCAACAAGGCGTCCGTTCTTTATTCCCCATGGAACGCTTGTCTGTCATGGGATTAGGTGAAATCCTGAAGCAATTGCCGCAACTATTGCGTTGTCGTCGAGAAGTTACTGAATATTTTATCGCACATCCACCGGATGTATTTATAGGTGTTGATGCGCCTGAGTTTAATCTCGATTTAGAAAAAAAATTAAAAAAACATGGTATACGTACCCTCCATTATGTGAGCCCTAGTGTTTGGGCATGGCGTCGTTGGCGATTAAAAAAAATTGCGAAAGCTATCGACTTAATGTTATGTCTTTTCCCATTTGAAAAATGTGTTTATGAGGAACATGATATTCCTGTACAGTTTGTCGGACATCCTAGCGCCGATGAAATTCCATTCTCCACCGATAGTTTAGCCGCCCGTAAAACTTTAGGTTTACCAGAATCTGCTGCTATCATTGCCATTCTGCCGGGTAGTCGACGTAATGAAATTAATTACTTAGGAGAATTATTTCTCAAAACCGCGCAACGTTGTTATCAACAAAATCCTAAACTGGTTTTTGTTGCTGCTATGATCAATCAAGAAAGGGAACAGCAATTTCTGCAGTTGGCCAAACAAATAACACCGGATCTCCCTTTACAGTTCGTTCGCAGTCAATCTCGTCAAGTGATGGCAGCAGCCAATGTCGTATTGTTGGCTTCAGGTACAGCAACATTAGAAGCAATGCTATTAAAAAAACCCATGGTTGTTGCTTATAGAATGAGCAAACTCTCTTATTGGATGGCAAAACTTTTAATTAAAGTCGATTATATTGCTTTACCAAATTTATTGGCTAAAAAATTATTGGTTCCCGAATTTATTCAAAAAAATGCTAACGTTGATAATTTATCGCAAGCACTACTTTATTATTTGAACAATGCAGATATTGTGAGTAAACTAGAAAAAGAATTTTTAGTGCTCCATCAACAACTACGTTGCCATGCAAGTAAACAAGCTGTGGATGCAGTATTAAAAATTTTAAGTCCCCACGTTTAAACTATGTTTTTCTAGATGTGATTTAACTTTTTAAATCCATAAGTTTTTGTCATCATGGGAAAGCAATTGATATGCTTACAACACTTGGATTTTTGGCAAGGCGTCATGAGAGCAACCGAAGTGTATACACATACATGAGGATTGCGAATTGAGTGACAACACAGACAAAAACCCAAATGTGAAGAGGATAGCGGGCGTTGACGAAGCAGGTCGTGGGCCTTTGGCGGGTCCCGTGTTTGCAGCAGCAGTTATTTTGGATAGCAAAAAATCAATTGCAGGTTTAGCAGACTCGAAACAATTAACTGCAAAAAAACGCGAGTATCTTGCTAAAAAAATCCAAGAAAAAGCCAAGGCATGGGCGATAGGTCGTGCTGAAGTGGAAGAGATCGATCGTTTGAATATTTTTCATGCTAGTTTGCTGGCTATGCAACGTGCTGTATCTGCATTAGTGTTAATACCGAGCTTAGTGCTAGTAGATGGTAAACATTTTCCTAAGCTAAACTGTGCAACTCAGGCCATTATTAAAGGCGATGAGAAAATTTCCGTGATTAGTGCTGCTTCCATCTTAGCCAAAGTACATCGTGATGCTACCATGCGGATGTTGGACGTGGAATATCCAGGCTATGGTTTAGCACAACATAAAGGCTATACTACGCAACAACATTTACAGGCCTTAAAAAAATTAGGTCCAAGTCCTATTCATCGTCGTTCATTTGCACCGGTTCGGCAATATGAACTATTAATTTAAATTTAACCTAATGGCTTAGGGTTTACGCAAGTAAGGAGTACCAGCGCTAGTTAAATCATGTTGTGTACTTTTTGAGTTGAAGAAAGTATTATTAAAATTTCTGTGAGGCTTTTTTTCAGATGTAAAAAACTCAACGATCTGATTTTCTAAGCCATTCACTGATATAAAAAATTTTTCTAGATTGTAGCGTGAGAGTTTCATACCTTCTTTATTTTTTATTTTTTTTGAAATAAGTGTTAAAAGTTCATTTAATAAATTTTTTATATACTGTAATCTTACTTTTGATTGCTCTATCTCAAAATTATTTAATATACCAT
>DAIQAW010000003.1:0-14408 GCA_036781465.1 Candidatus Aquirickettsiella sp. | reverse complement strand
TCTTTGATTTATCTGGTGGGCCGTGATGGGATCGAACCATCGACCAATAGATTAAAAGTCTACTGCTCTACCAACTGAGCTAACGGCCCCATAAAAACGGAAGCCGAGATTGTAGACAATTTGCTAGTGAATAGCAATCCTAATACACATTTTTTTCGATGACTTGAGTCATTGCTGCAATTGTTTGCTACCAATTTAATCTTCAAATAACTTTGTTTAAATTAGTAGCCTATAGAACTCCTGCAATTCCGCCGAATAAGCCAAACAAAGATGTTATCAATAAAATAATTCCTACTAATACGGCATACACAGGTTGCAAACGAAAGTCTTTCGGTAACGTACGCAAAACTAAGAGGTACAAAAATCCCAATACTATCGGCAATAATAAAGCGTTCATTACTTCGACACCGACACTTAGACTCACTAAATTTACACTCCCAGAAGCCACTAATATTCCACCTAACACCAAAATTAAAGTATAAATTCCATAAAACCAGGGGGCTTCTTTAGGGTGATATTCTAAAGAGCGGCGATAGCCCATCACTTCACCTAAACCCCAAGCGGCTGTTAAAGAAACCACAATACTAGCAATCAGTGCAGCACCAATCATACCGAGAGCAAATAAAACCCGACCTATGGTAAATCCTAGACTGGGTGTAATAGCCTCACTAATTTGTTGTACCGTATTAAGCGGTGCTTGCGGATTTATTTTGCCTATAGTAGCTGCAGTCGCTATTAATAACGCAGCCATAATTAATTGGGTAATAATTGCCCCTATTGCGGTATCCCAACGTGCAATCCGCAAGTGACTTACATTTAGACCTTTATCCAATACTGCCGATTGCTGATAAAAAATCATCCAGGGCATAATCACCGCGCCAATATTTCCAGCCAGCAAATATAAGTAAGATTTATTCTGCCAGGGAATGGTGGTAAAACCAGAAAGTATTTCATGTGCTATCGGTCTTGCATCCCAAGCCACCCATAAAAAAACTAATTCGAATAATCCCAATAAAATAGTAATCCGTTCAACTGAACGATAAGAACCTGTCCATGCAACGATAGTCAAGAAAGCAACCACTAAGGACAAGATTTCCCAAGCTGGGATATTAAATAGCGCCCCAACCCCCGCCACACCACTAAACTCGCTAAGTATGGCACCAATGCAAGATACGACTAAGGTCGAAACTGACAACCAAGCCCAGGTTTTGCCAAAATAATGCTTAATTAATTCGCCATGACCCATACCCGTGGCAATACCTAAACGCACCGTTAATTCCTGAGCAATATACAGGATAGGCATTAAAATAAACTGTAATGCTAATAATCGATACCCCCAAACTGCACCACTTTGCGCGGCAGTAATTAAACTACCCGCATCGGTATCAGCTAACATGACGACTAAACCGGGACCGATTATACTCAACCAAAATAACGGTTTTTTTAAAATACGGCGCCCATGCAAAATTTTCGATATAGACATACTTTCCAGCCATTTTTTATAATTATTCTGGTTAGAAGTGTATCAATTATAATAGGAAACCTCAATATTAATGATAATCATTATCAATTAAAATAGCGATTAAAAGACGTGTTGTGCTGAGAACTATTTTTTTAAACGAACTGTCCAATAGAAACTCACAGCTAAACCCAATAAACTTAAAAAACCAAGCATCATAGCAAACGCTTGCCCATTCATGGGCAAGATTGCAAATAAACGAGAATCACCTGTAATAGATAAAGGTATGGCAAGTAACACATCCATCAATGCTGCGCCGGCGACTAAACCACAACTGAGCAAAACGGCATCGTGTTGTTGAAGATCTATTTGCGATGCTTGACCTTTTTTTTGCAAATATAATTTAACGCCATAAGCAAACAAACTTCCGATAAATAAGGGAGTAGAAGAACTTAAAGGTAAATAAATTCCCATTCCTACACCTAACAAGGAAATATTAATTTTACCCAGTTTATTTATAGCGATTAATACCAGCATGATAACTCCACCCATCGCTAATCTATTCCAAGGTAGATCATGCTTAAATACACCTTGGGTTAAACCAGCCATCATGGCCGCAGGTGGGGCGGATAAAGTTTGCTGAGGATCCATCCCTGCATACGGTAATACCGTCGTTAAGCCATATACACTAAAAAGTAATTGCATCACATAAGGAATAACTAAAGTAGCAACAACAACACCAATTATTAACATAATTTGTTGCTGACTAGGTATCGCACCTATTAAATGCCCTACTTTCAAATCTTGAATATTATCATTCGCAATGCAGGCTGTACCAGCAACTACTGCACCGATAATGATCGTCATAGCAGCAGCATTCAACAATTGTGAACTTAACAATTCGTGGCCTTTAAAAAATAACAAACCGCGTAAAATTAATGCCATGAATAATAAACCTGAAATAACTATGGCAGAACCAGGACTTGCTGTTACACCTACTAAACCAGAAAAATAACCGCATAAGGCAGCAAACACAAATCCTATAAGCAACACATACACGACTGCACCGATAATAAATAATTGTGGGAATGCAAACATTAAGCTATGAATTGGCAATAAATAATCGAATAAAAAATAGATACTCAGAATAACTATACCCAAACCGGCAAGTAAATAATTTAAAGGTATATCTTGCTCGCTAGGTGAAATCTGATTTTTTAAGGGTTGAAAAAAACCTTGGAGTGAAATACGTAAGCTTATATAAAAAGGACGCAATAAATTTAATAAAGTCCATAATCCAGCGGCTAACATTGCACCTAAGCCAATATAATGAATATCAATGGCATAAACCGTTAAACTTTTTGCCACAATCAAAGTCTTACCTACCGGTGCAAAATAACTTAATAAAGGTAAACTAATACACCATGCAATAACTGCCCCTAACAACAAACTAAGACCCACATTCCAACCAATTAAATAACCTACTCCAATTAAAGCGGGTGCAAACCCTAAACCAAAACCGATGAGGTTAGCTTTCCCGAATACCAGCCATTTTTCAGTGGCTACCGCAATAACTTTTAAACCCGTCTGCGCAAACTCCAAACCTGCGCCCAAACCAGAACCCATTAACATTTTATTAATATGAAATGTTTGTTTTTGACTTAGCTTTAAAACTTCCGATATCGCACGCGCTTCTGGAAAATAGAGTTGCGGCGTATTAATTAAAATTTTACGGAGTGGAATCGAAAACAAAATACCTAATAAACCTCCTAATAAAGCAATCGCACAATTTGCAAAATAAGGAAAATAATGCCAATAACCGATGATGACTAAAGCTGGAATGGTAAATACGATACCTCCGGCAACTGCTTCTCCGGCAGATGCCGCGGTCTGAATCAAATTCGCTTCAAAAATGGTTCCATTACGGAATAAGCGCAGTATCGCCATTGCCAATATAGCAGCAGGTATGGATGCTGAAGGTAAAATTCCAACTTTTAAGGCGAGATAAGTACTCGATGCGGCCAACAAAATCGATAAAAAAACTCCTAAGACAATGACTCTTAAGGTAATATTGGATGGCTGTTTATTTTCATCTTGCATAGACGCTCAATTAAATGAAATCTTCTTGAATATAATTTTTTAATGCTTCTGGAATGCGTATTTTTCCTTCTTTAGTTTGATAATTTTCCATTAATGCCACTAAGGTCCGCCCTACGGCTAAACCAGAACCATTAATAGTATGTATCAATTCAATTTTAGCGTTTTCTGGATTACGCCAACGTGCGGCTAAACGGCGTGCCTGAAAAGATTCAAAATTACTGCACGACGAAATTTCACGATAAGTATTTTGGCTAGGCAACCACACTTCTAAATCGTAGGTTTTTGCTGAACTAAAACCCAAATCACCCGTACACAAAGCAACGACCCGGTAAGGTAATTCTAATTTTTGCAGTATAGACTCTGCATCCTGTGTTAGTTCTTCTAAAGCTTGATACGAATTTTTAGGTTCAACAAAACGAATCAGCTCAACTTTCTCAAATTGATGCTGACGGATCATACCGCGCGTATCTTTACCATAAGAACCGGCTTCGCTACGAAAACAAGGCGTATAAGCCACATATTTTTTAGGTAAATCCGTCGCAGCGTAAATAATATCTCGAGCAATATTGGTAACCGACACTTCTGCTGTTGGTATTAAATAAAAACTGTGCTCACCTTTTAAGCTAAATAAATCTTCAGCAAAACCAGGTAATTGACCCGTACCGATTAAACTTTCAGTATTGGCAATATAGGGCACATAGACTTCTTGATAGGCATGTTCTTTCGTATGCACATCTAACATAAATTGAATCAGAGCGCGTTGTAATCTTGCCAAACGACCATACAAAACGACAAAACGCGATCCAGCAATTTTCGTTGCGCTAGCAAAATCCATTAAGCCGTTTGCTTCGCCTAATGCGACATGATCTTTTACATCAAAATCAAAGTTAGGTACTTTTCCCCAATGACGTAATGTCTTATTTTGCGACTCATCTTGTCCTATCGGTACGCTTGCGTGAGGCAAGTTTGGAATAGTCAAATAAATAGCCGACAACTCAGCGAGTATATCTTTGAGTTGACTCTCACACGTTTCGCGTTGTTTTTTTAAACCTGCAACTTCTTCTAATAAGGCAGTAATTGATTCCCCTTTCGACTTGGCTAAGCCTATCGTTTTGGCGCTGCGATTACTGGTATTTTGCAAAGTTTCAGTTGCAGATTGCAGTTCTTTGCGGCGAGCTTCTAAACGCGATACTAGGCGTGTATCGAGTTGATAGCCTCGATTAGCAAGTTGCTTAGAGATTTCTTCAATTTGAATATCGTTACGTAAATACTTGGGATCTAACATATAATGCCTGGATTGCTCTTTTTTAAAACGGTAAACTAAAAGTAATTATGACGGTAAATATCATCGATGGCAAAGCGATTGCTCAACAAATACGTTTAGAGCTTAAACGTCGACTGGAAGAACGGTGCAAAAAAGACCTAATAACTCCTGGCTTGGCTGTGATTTTAGTCGGTGAAGATGTCGCTTCGCAAATCTATGTACGCAATAAACGCGATGCTTGTCGAGATGTTGGCATAAACTCCTTTGCTTTTGATTTACCCAAGTCTATTACTGAGAATGAATTACTCACATTGATTCGAAAATTGAATATCGACCCCAAGGTACACGGTATATTGATCCAACTACCCCTTCCGCCATCGATTAATACTGCACATATTATAGAAAGTATCAATCCAAAAAAAGATGCCGATGGTTTTCATCCCACGAATTTAGGCTTGTTAGCTCAAGGTCGCCCTTTTTTACGCCCTTGCACACCTTACGGCGTGATGCGTTTATTAGACTATAAAAAAATCCCTTTAAAGGGATTGAATGCCGTCATTGTTGGAACCTCAAACATCGTCGGTAAACCTATGGCCTTAGAACTTTTAAATGCGGGTTGTACCATCACTTTGTGTCATAGTGTCACGCGTGATTTACGACATCACATCCAACAAGCCGATATATTAGTCAGTGCCATCGGTAAAGCTGGCGTTATTCAAAGCACTTGGATAAAACCCGGTGCAGTGGTGATTGATATCGGCATTACACGCGCGCCAAGTGGGAAACTGCACGGTGATATTGAATTTTCCACGGCTAAAGAAATAGCCGCTTATATTACACCCGTCCCGGGCGGCGTAGGTCCTATGACAGTGGCGATGTTACTAGAAAATACTTTATTTGCTGCAGAGCATAATGCTTGCTAAGCTCTTAAATTGGTTATGGGATAAATTTTAAGTCAATAATAAGGAACAAGTTTTGCTACCTTTAAAAAAATTCAGCGGCTCCTTTTTTTAAATATTTTACCGAAGTAAATCCTGCTGCTAACAATATTTTTATCGCTGCCAGACTTCTCTTACCCGAAAGACAATATAAAATAATGGTATGAGTACGCGTTAATTCATTTAAGCGACGAGGTAATTCTTCTAAAGGTATTAATTGACCACCAATATTTTTTTCCTTATGTTCTGCAGCAGAACGTACATCAACCAAGCAAGTATTATTTTTTTGTAATAAATAAATCAATTCTTGGATAGAGAGAGCATAATTGTTGAGTGATAATTTTTCAGCGCAGAAATTGCAGGAATCGGCTCATTCACAAACTCACCATAAACACATAATTGGCAATCAGGATTCTTGCGCAAATGAATCTCTTTAAATGACATTGCGAATAGATCGACCGTCAGTAAACGTTTTACTAAGCTAACCCCCCTGTTTACTATCCATTTGATTATTTCTACCGCTTGCAGAATCCCTAGCAAGCCAGGTAATACACCTATTACTCCATCCGTTGCACAATTACCGTTAGTATGTGAAGGGGGAGATGGAAACAAGCAACGCAAACAAGGATTGTCTTGATTGGCATGAAATACTGAACAATAACCTTGAAATTGCCCTGCACTTGCACACACATAAGGTTTGCTAAACTTAAAACACGTATCATGAATTAATTAACGCGTCGCAAAATTATCTGAACCATCAGCAATGATATCGTATTGACTAATGAGTTTGTTAGCATTGTCATGAGTCAATTTTTCTATATAAGAATTCACTTCAATACATGGATTAAGTGCTAAAAGTTGCTTTTTAGCAGAAATTGCTTTTGCTTGATCCAAATCTCGAGAGCGATAAAGTATTTGTCTGTGTAAATTAGTTAAATCCACCCTATCATGGTCAACTATTCCTAGCTGTCCCACACCTGCTCCTGCCAAATAAAGTAGTAACGGTGAGCCCAATCCACCGAGACCTATACATAATACTCGAGCATCTTTAAGTTTTTTTTGTCCATCCAGCCCAATTTCAGGTAATTTAATTTGTTGGGCATAACGCATTATTTCATCGGCTGAAAGAAAAGTAGACATTATCTTGCTTGGTTTATTTGTCGTAAAAATTCTTCAATTGCCGTACTCGGATCACGCGCTTGTGTAATCGCTGAAATCACTGAAATCCCTTCTACTTTGGACTTTATAATATCCGGTAAACGTTCAAGGTTAATCCCACCAATCGCAACCAATGGATAAGAAAGTGTTCTTCGCCAACATTTTAATTGCTCAATGCCTTGCGGTGGAAATAGCATTTCTTTACTGTTAGTAAAATATATCGGTCCACAAGCAATATAGGACGGATTATTGGCATGTGCGCGTGCCATTTCATAATAACAATGGGTACTCACGCCGAGATATAATCCAGAACGATAAATCGCGTTAATATCCGCGTCATTTAAATCTTCTTGACCCAAATGCACGCCAGCTGCCTGCAAACGAATAGCCAGTTGCCAATAATCATTAACAAATAACTTGGCTTGATATTGCTTTGTGAGAAGTACACTTCGCTTAATTTCTTGTTCTAAAAATAATTCGTTCGCTTCTTTAATACGTAATTGAATACACTTTACACCTTGCCTTAATAATCTTTCTACCCATAGACTGCTATCAACGATAGGATATAAACCTGTGATACACGGCTTAAAAATTGGCGGTAATTTCAATAAAGGCTTTGCACAAACATAAGGAAGATCGATTTGTTCTTCTGGCCATCCATGATGAAAAAACTTTAGCGTTTGTTTTTCTGTATAAGCATTACGTAATCCACGTTGTATATACATTTTTGCAATAACCATTGCATCCTTGAGCGAATAATTGCGTACTAAACAGGCGGCAATAGCCGTAGCAAAAATAACTTTCGTCACAATAGTTTGTTTTGGTAATCGTGGCGTAGCCATCCAAAACGATTCTTCTTGATTACTCCAATAATCTTGACAAAAGAAATCTTTTTTTAATTGACTTGCTTTGATTAATACGCTTTTAGCTCCCCATTGTAATAAGCGCTGTGCGGCATTTTGTATGTCTTGATAAGTATTAAGCGTTACATCTAATATTTTCTCCACTTCCAGCAAATTGCAGATAAGGAGATCGATAAAGGGAAGTAGCTTTATAAAAGCTGCGCGGTTAGATTCAGTGTATTTTGTTATTGTCTCGATTATCGTTGCAGATTGAACATTAAAATTTTTCAGTGTTTCTAAATCAATGCTTGCGCTGTTCCCTTTCGGGTCTGAATAATCAACGATTAATAGCTTTACTGGTTGCATGTTTTATTTTCTTGCTGCCAAAATGGTGTATCAATTAATGACGTACTGGGATGAGCAACATTTCTTTCTGGCATTATTCCTGCTCTATAAGCCTCATGGCCCGCGATGATTGCATGACGAAATGCTTGTGCCATGGCAATCGGATGCTGTGCAAGTGCAACAGCGGTATTGAGTAACACGCCATCAAACCCTAATTCCATCACCTGCACAGCATCCGAAGGCTTACCTATCCCGGCATCAACAATCAATGTAATATCAGGTAATCGGTTGCGTAAGGTAGCTAAGGTATAGAGATTTAATACCCCTTTACCGGATCCGATCGGTGCTGCCCAAGGCATTAAAATTTTACATCCCCACATCGACAAATTTTTGACAGATCACTAAATCATCGGTGCAATAGGGAAAAACTTCAAAACCTTGTTCAATTAAGATTTTTGCCGCTTTAATTGATTCGATAGGATCCGCTTGTAAATTATATTCATCGCCGATAACTTCTAATTTTATCCAAGAGGTATTAAATAATTCTCGACTTATCTCAGCCGTTTTAATGGCCATATTAGCATTTCTACATCCTGCTGTATTCGGTAAAAGAAAACAATTTAGTTTTTTTAGAGCTTGCCAAAAATCTTCTCCATCCAGGTTACAAGCGAGTCGCTATGCTCACGAAAAATTTCGGCCGTCATGTCCCCGAAATTTGTTCGCATCACGCGACTATTATTAGGCCGCGACCGTCCTGCGTCCGACGCGCACTCATCCCTAATGGGATTCATGCCCGCGTCTCCCACAATGACTTGACGGCGTGAGGCGTTTCCTGCTTCGCCCGTCAACGCGCGCCTATCGCGGGCTCCTTGACTTCGCACTTTGTGCTCTCCATGTCTCGTCGAATGCTGTTTGACGTTGAATAGATAAGGTAATAATCTGTGCGCCCGAAATCTGAATAGCCGCTGTCATCATCGCCAATGAAGGATAGTGTGCTGTACCTAATAGTAATCTACTTTCTAGAATTTTTCCCGCTAGATTCCACATGCTTATCCTCCTTGCATGGGTATTAAAATATCGACACAATCATTTGCTTTTAAGAAAGTCGTGTTAAAATCCTTACGTACTACTAAGGTATTATTGACGGTTACAGCCATATCATCTCTAAGTTGCTGATTACGCATTAAAAAATCATATAAACTTGTTTCAGTTTCAATGCTAAGATTTTTGTTATTAAGAAAAACATTTATCATAAGCTTTCCAAAGTTCTGGATAGTGAAGATCCTGTTGATTAATTCCACACAAAATTTCTTCCGCTAATGCGGGTGCGATCAAATAACCATGACGGTACAGTCCATTTACGGCTATTAGCCCTTCCTCGTGATTTATGCAAGGTAAATGTGATGCTAAAGTCGGTCGGCAATGCGTTTTTGTTTCAATAATTCGTGCTTCAGCAAAACCAGGATGTAATAAGCCGCTGTCATTAATTCCAAACTGGTACGAACTGAGATGGGGCTGTAATCTTCAGCTTCAATTTCGCTAGCTCCGATAATATAAACATTTCCGGGTCTAGGAATAATATATAAACTATAACGCGGATGTAAAAAACGAATCGGACGCTGCAATTGCACATTAGGCGCATATAAGTGGATTAATTCGCCACGTACTGCACGTAAATCATTGAAAATTGTGCGCGCACCCATTCCTCGACAATCGAATACGTAATCAAATTCATAGGTTTTTTTCTGAGTGATTATTCTCATAAATACTAATGCCGTCACGTGTGTGTTGAAACAAAACATAATACCTTGTATTTGCAAATAGTTTTTTAGACAATTCATCACCGACTGAGCATCTATTTGCGCTTCATCAGGAAAATAATAGGCAGTCGCAAATTTATCGAGTTGAGGTTCAAGTTGCATTAAGTTTTCTCGAGATAAATGCTGAAAATAATTCTTTGCTTGCAATTTAGTACTTATGCGACGAGAAAAATATTGCCATTCTGCTTTATCATGAGGATAATGAATGATGATACAGCCTGTTTGTTGAAAATAAACAGGCTCTAAAAATTGTTTGAGAATACCAGGCCAATAGAATGTCAGTGACTCTTGACCCAAGCGAAAAATCATTGGATCAGCTTTATCGCATTCAGAAAATGGCGTTAATAAACCAGCTGCCACCGAACTGCAGTTATTATCCCCTAGATGCTGATCAAACAGCGTGACTTGCCAACCGGCCTTATATAAGGCGAGTGCCAATAACTGGCCCATGATGCCCATTCCTACAATACCCGCTTGCATCATCATTCGCTGACCAAACAATCCGCAACGGCCGGTATTTCAGCATAGGGGATTTTAGGTAAAAATTGATTAGTATAACAATCGCTTACAGCAAAATGTTCGTCGACAATATTTAAATGTTTAGTATAACGGCCAACTTTATCCCAATCCCGTTCAACGTTGAATAAATTACGTGAAAAAAACGGTAAACTCGGTTTAGGTTGTTGCTGTTTTTGTTCAGTGCAATTCACTGTTCCGGAGCAAACCTTAAAAAAAACTGAATTAGTTCAATCTTTTCTTAAAGCAACGCAACGTGGCGCGGCATTCACTCCCGAACGTCCTGAAGAAGCCTATGAGTCCCCAGAATTTCTTATCTAAAGCATAAGCCAATTGAGCAACACCAGGCCACTCGCTCTCATCTAATAAAACATGTCCAATAAATTCATCCGTATCGTTTTTTAAAATCGCTAATGAACTAAAAGGGTTATCATTATTCCATTTTGCAACCCATTGCTTATGTTGTTCGCCAATTTTATCTTCACTCCAAGGATTTCCATCCATTACTTTAAGCATATTTTCTGAATCCATAAATAGCTTTTTATAATTACAAAGATGGTTGTGGAAGGTGGACTCCATCACCAATCTTTCAGTTTGTATACTTACATTTAATCGATTAGTTTCTGGGTTTTTTTCAAAATAAATATCTGGCATTAAACCTCCATGTTGATAAAAATATCTTTAGATAGGATATCGATCTAATAAATAACTAAACACCGCTAATATCGCCATGGCTTCTCCGCCTTCGGGTCGACCCGGTCTGGTATTAACATTGTATGCATTAAAATCAAAATGTAACCAAGTCGTTTCTGCACTAATAAAACTACGCAAAAACAACGCTGCGGTAATAGCACCCGCAAAAGGCGAAGATCCACAATTATTTAAATCAGCAAATTTGCTATCGAGCAATTTTTGATACGGCTTATGTAGAGGCAAGCGCCATACGGGATCCTGTTGTTGGTAACCATGCTGGATAATGTCATGCGCCAATTGCTCTCGGTCGGTAAAAAAGGCGCTTATTTCTGTCCCGACCGCACCTCTTGCCGCACCGGTTAAGGTAGCAAAATCAATCAGCAATTCTGGACTTTCACTATCCGCTTCACACAAAGCATCCGCTAAAATAAGTCGACCTTCAGCATCAGTATTTCCAATCTCTACAGTTAAACCATGCCGAGTCTGAATAATATCACCCGGTTTATAGGCATTGCCGGCAATCAAATTTTCTACAGCAGGAATCAATAAACGTAAACGCACTGGTAACTGATGTGCCATAATCATTTCAGCTAAACCGATAGCATTTGCTGCTCCACCCATATCCTTCTTCATAGCTAACATATTGCCACTAGACTTTAAATTATATCCCCCCGAGTCAAAGCATACGCCTTTACCCACTAAAGTAACTTTTGGATGTTTACTATCGCCCCATTTTAAATCAACTAATCGCGGTTCATGACAACTCGCTTTCCCAACGGTATAAATAGCGGGATAGTTAGCCGTTAATAAATCTTCTCCGATTATCTGTGTCACTGAGGCATGATATTTTTTGCCGATCTGAAATACATTTTCTACGAGTTCTGCAGGATGCATATCATCTGCTGGCGTATTGATTAGATTACGAACTCTATAAATTGCCTCAAGTTTTATCATTAATTGAGCATAATTCTTTTTTGCAATAAGCAATTGCGCTAAAGATCGAGTAGATTTTTTATATCGGGTAAATTCATACGCACCTAAGCCCCATGCTAAAGCAATTTGTTCCAATGATTTATATTTATCTATCCCTTCAACATGATAATGTCCTTCGGGGAGTACAGTGGGTAGCAAACCGAACGTCCAGAAATCCGCTGCATCATTACATATCAGCAAAATTTGTTGTAATTGTCCTGCTGTTCCAGGAAGTAAACTGTAACTTCCTGGTTTTGCAATAAAATTAATAGATTGTAACCATTGTTGCGTGGTATTTGTCTGTTCCGCTAGCCAAGCTGGCCACGACTCTGGCAAAATAGCCGTAATAGGAACAGATCGCGAGGATTCATGAATAAAACAATTAGTAAACACTCAATACCTCCCGTGCTGAAACATAAGGTTTATCAAATACATGTGCCACCGCTTGATGTGTGATACGGCCACGTGAAATATTTAAGCCATTACGTAAATTAATATCTTCAGCCAATGCTTGGTAAATACCTTTATTGGCGAGGGCCAAAATATAAGGCAGTGTGGCATGCGTCAAAGCAAACGTAGAAGTACGTGGTACTGCACCCGGCATATTACTCACACAATAATGAACAATATCATCGACAATGTAAGTAGGATCCGTATGTGTTGTCGGCCGACTTGTCGCAAAACATCCACCTTGATCAATAGAAACATCCACCACTACCGAACCCGGACGCATTTTTTTTAATAAACTACGTGTTACAATTTTTGGTGCTTCAGCGCCTGGTACTAACACCGCACCTATTAATAAATCTGCTAAGGGTACATATTTCTCGATTGAATCTTGTGTAGAAAAAATAGTATTCAATTGCCCACCAAAGTGTTGATCTAATTCTTTTAGTTTTGCAGCGGATTTATCCAACACAGTTACTTGGGCCTCTAAGCCTAATGCCATGCGAATGGCATTACTACCCACAACTCCGCCGCCTAAAACAACAACACTCGCGGATGAAACACCAGGAACACCCGATAATAAAATTCCACGCCCTCCTTGCGCCTTCTCTAAACAATGTGCACCGGCTTGTATCGACATGCGTCCTGCTACTTCACTCATAGGCGCTAACAAAGGTAAACCACCTCGAGCATCGGTAACTGTTTCATACGCTATCGCAGTACAATTCGAAGCTAACAATAATTCTGTTTGCTTTTTATCCGCAGCTAAATGTAAAAAAGTAAATAAAGTTTTTTCTTCATTTAAATAAACACATTCTTGTGGTTGCGGTTCTTTAACTTTAAGAATCAAATCGCCTTGCTCGAAAACCTCTTGCGCAGTATTGAGTATCGTAGCGCCTGATTCTTGATAATCACTATCTGAAATATCAACACCATTCCCTGCATTGGTTTCAATGAAAACTCGGTGACCATGATTAGTCAGTTCGCGAACGATAGATGGCACTATAGCTACTCGATATTCATTGTTCTTAATTTCTTTAGGAACGCCAATATGCATATTAACTCCACATTAAAGGATGTTGTCAGGTTTGTATCACTTCCTTGTGTAAACTACTTTTCACAAATGCCGTAAGTATATTTTTTAAACGGTTAACTTCGACTTCTAAGACTACACTTGGAACCCATCACAAAATACACGGGTTTTATAAAAAGTCCATTATAGAGTGTGCTTTCTTTATCAAAAAATATGAAATATGAAAATTGAGAGTACCAATTAAAATGCAGCCCAGCTATTTATCATTAATGTTATTTAACATTAAATGATACAAATGTTTTTTTTCTTCTTCGTTCAAACCAGATTGTCTTCCTTGCTGTAATAACTTATCGATTTGTCCTTCTACAGCTGCTTTTTTTAAATGCTTGAGTAAATCATGAAATTCAGCTTGCACCCCAGATTCGGGGATGGCTAAAGGGTAATTTATCAATTGTTTGAAAATTTTATAACGAGCTTCATCTTCTCGCCAATATTCTAGTAACATAGCACTGGTTAATTCTGGATTTTGCTTGAGTAGTAAAAATAATTGAACTAAAAAATCACTTCCAGGTAATTCTAATCTACTTAATAGTTGACATTGCTTATCAGAAAGTGATTTAACAATTTGTGGGAATTGCACTAATAACGCAATCGCTAAACGCATCGGCGAAGAACGATTAGCTGTATTAAACTTTGGTATTTTTTTTGGTATTTTTTTTATTGCATTGCTTTTATCATTCAGGGTAACTTTTTTTAATGTTACCACATCCATATTCACTAAAGTGGCCAATTGTTCAAATAATTTATGCTGCATAATACCC
>DAIQAW010000002.1:0-16812 GCA_036781465.1 Candidatus Aquirickettsiella sp. | reverse complement strand
ACAGAACAGAGCTAATTAATTAAGCCTTACAATTGAAACCGTAAGATTTTTTCTTTATGATCGGGTTTAAAATTAAGCACTTGAATGGCTTTGTTTTCGCATTCAATCCAGCCAAAACGTTTCGCAGCAGCAAGCCCATCTATTTTAACCTGCTTAGCGCCGCGCTGAACTAATCGATCGATCATAGCACTTACCGTCGTTAGCAGTCGACCGGTGGTATAACTTCCATAGAGTTTACCCGGAGAAGTTTTTAATAGCATTCCGTAATCAAAAATTGGATAGCCTTTTTCAACTTGAATAATGTCGGGCAGTGTCAGCAAGGTCCCGCTTTTTCCTCCATCGCTATCCTCATGGGTTTCTACTATGGAAACTTCAAAATAGCCCCATAGCAATAACAAAAACAAATGAGCTTGTTCAGAATTTATAGGTTTATCGATAAGTCCAGCAAGCTGACTCAATAACTCATCTATGTTTAAATTAAATTTATCAATTTCAATATGGTTAGTCATTGAGTCCACCTTTACAGATTAAGGCGCTGCAGCACCTCCTCCACCGGCAGCTGGACCTGAATTAGATACACTGGCTTTGGTTTGTTTCATTTCTCTTAAGCGGCGACCTAATTGCATACCACCCGCAGCACTTTCGCTAAGACCTTGACTAGTCGGCATTTGCTGTGTAATTTGTCCAACATCTCGATCGTGCTGAGCACGTATACCTTGTAGCATTGATTCTTCGTGACCACTTTCCTGTGGACCACCTATCCAACGCAGTACTTTATTCGGAACTTCATAAATCATTGAAAAACAACGGTTAACAATGGCTAGCACAGCCGCCGCATAAATAGCCATCATCGCGGTTTGGTAAACAATGGCAAAAATATCACCGTTATAATCATTCAAAAATTGAACGGCGATACTAAATCCATGATTAAAGACTGAAAGGGCAACATACGATAAAATAATCCCAAAAATAAAACCAAATACCATTAACATAGGTCTTAAGAAAACACTGGCAAGCAACATGATCGATTGTTCTGCTTTACCCAAAAAATCATGCCCTTCTGGATGGGTTATTCCCAAGGCCACCAATGGCGCCGCTAAAATGGCTTCTAACACCACTGCAAACCAGGTAATACTACCAAATGCGAACAAGAAGAATGGAATTAGAGGCACATAATAGGAAAGAATAGAACCCAAAACGAAATTAACACTCATCCAAACAGTAAGCATAGGGACAACTAACATCAACAAATTAGTAATCGCTAACATGGCGTTCACTGCTCCTCCCACTGTCCAGAAACCCGAAGCAAATCCCGCTGCAATACCTGCAATACCTAATCCAGTCATGGTGGCTAAGAGTGATATCCAAACCTGCTCTACCATCGATACCAAACCATTACCCACTGACGTTAAAGCAACAATAGGATCCATATCTTTATTATTAATTCCATCGGCTAAGCTTTTTTCAAAATCCTGCACTCGAGGAAATATCGTATCTAAAATAGCAGATACTACCTTACCAATTGCATTGACATTCGCTGGATGTTCTGGCAGAGAAGGATCCGCTTCATCACCAGGATTATTATTGCTAGCTGCTCGTGTTATTTCTGTTGCTATATAACTATCAATAACACCGTTTACGCTTGGCAGGTTATTTTTTAGATTATATATAACATTATCGTCTTTGATTTGAGAAAAGGTATTTGAATCATAATCAGGACTAAATTCAGGGTAAATTTTATCTGTTATTGCAAACTCTCCTGTGTTTTTTCTAATACTTTGATTTAAACGAGCCATATTGTAGTAATAGCTACCGGCCAGTATCCAACCTGATTTTTTTGCATTATTAATAAAGTCTTTATATTTTTTACTTTCATCATCCGCTAAAGAACGTAAAGCAGGTTTTACAATCCCAAAATAATCCTCTCCTGCATCAACCAAATTATTTTTAAAGGGTTCAAAACTAGTCGAATCTAACTGAATTCTCTGCGCAGGTGTATGTGTTGTAGAAGGAGGGGATAGTGTATTAGCAATACTGTTTGCCTGAGCAGCTAAATCCAGTGTCATTTGTCTCATAGCAATACTTACACTATCATTAGCACTCAAATTAGCTGGGTTATTGGCCTGACCATTATCCGCTTTATTGCCGATAAAATTCCAGGAAACCATACCACACATCCCTTGTAAACTAGCAAAAGCACCGGGTAATTTTCCAGGAAAAGTATAATATCCACCGATATCTTTTGTATAATCAATGGGTAGACCGGTATTTTTTCCATCGGGCCCTTTACCTGTTACAGTCAGGGTAGTTAAAAAATTAGGCACTACGACCTTTTCATTTGGATCAGTGTTGTAATATTGATTAGCTAAAGCATTATGTACAGCCAACATACATACTTCTGACTTTAAAATACTACCCGCTTTGTTAATTAAAAAAGTATTATTAGCCCCTTTTTTTGGATCCAATGATTGAACAGGCTCAATTATTGTTCCGTTATGATTAATATAATTTAAAGTGACGTTCCAAACCTGATCCGCAGCACCAACACCTTGTACTACTACCCACATAACAAGAATTTGTATAAAAGAATAACCAGTAGCCTTCGGTAGCAACAAACCTATACCGCCGACCGTTCGCAGTGGAATCCAGATTGACGACCATTTCTTACCGAGAAACTCACCCTCATGCGAGGTATTTAAAATGGAAGTAAATAAAACATAACTTAATACTATAGAAGCCATAACTAATATAATGGAATTAAACGTCCCAAACATTGTTCCTAAAATTTGACTTCCTGTGCCATGTAACACGCCATCCACCACACCAAAAATAGTCGCTAAATACGACATCGATAAATCACTCACGGGCGGTGTTAAACTTATAGCATCCGCGAGCAGTAAAGATGGAAAAAAGCAAAGGAAAATGCTTAGTAAAATTTTTTTCATTATTTTTTCTTTCCAATAAATTGACCGTTTAACCAATTACGAAAACTACAGCCTAAACGGCGCTGTTTAATTTGAAATAGCCAAAAGTGGTAACGAAAGACTTGCGTTAGAATAATGATGCTTATCCCTAAGCAAGGATAAAACCCGCGATAAGAATGATGATGTAAAAGATAAATGCTATAAGCAATATTAATTAGAAAAAGAAAAATCCATATCCACATCAAACGGGAAAATTCTTTCCTGCGTTGCATTAAATCAGCAGACGTTAACTTAAGACGCGACAATGCTTCTTCAAAGGATTCCTGTATCTTAGCTTGTTCAGGGATGAAGAATTTTTTTATAAAACTAAAAATTGAGCGATTGTTTTTAACCAGTTGTTGATAATCTACCCATTTAGGAACATCAACAGCTGGCTTAATTATTTTTTTTATGTTACCAAAAAAACTCACGTATCACTCCGCGGTTTAATAGCCTATAGTATCCTGACTACATCCAACTTGCAAATTTATGTTTTACTGACCTGGGATATTTATGCTAAAAATATCATTACACTTATAGCTCGAAAAACTAGGTAATTTCAATTATAGAGATAAATTTTGTTTGATTTCACTCACATTAAGTTGGATAATTAAGTTTCCTTTTGCAGTAACGAGGCGAAACGAACAAAATTCAGATCCAGAGGATATTACCAATAAAAATATAATACTTATGCCTGATCTTACTCACAAAGGTTCACATCTCTATTGGAAACATTATCAAGATCCCTTGATTTATAGGGTTCTTTGCTTCATGGAAAGCGTTGAATCCTGGACTAAAGATGGTGACAGCACACTTGAAGCAAGCATCTTAGAGTTGGGCAAAGCGCTCGATGATATCGATAAAGTTGATCTAGATAAGCTTGCCCAACAGGCGCTGTTTATTCGATTAGGCAATCATTTAGGTATGTCTCGTACTTTGCGCCTCCTTCAAGCTTTAGACACCTCTCAACCAGGTTCGGCTGCTAAATTACTGATGCACGCCGAAGAAATCAGTCAGAGTCCAGATGATGAAGCCGGTTTATTTTTACGTAGAAATATTAGCTTTGAGCGGTTGCGATTATTAGCTAGAGTTTTTTCACAAAGCCGTTTGGACTTAGTTTTAAAAGCATTAGAAGGTGAATAAATATGCTAAGATCATGGCAATTTCGATGCATTTTAATTTTTTTCAGTTGTTTCTTCATTGGTTTAGCGCATGCTAATTCTGAATCACCAAAAAGTGACTCCTTGCAGACCTATCGTGATGAAATTAAACAATCTGAAACCAATGCTTCGCAAGCAGTTCTAGATGCTTTACAAGCTAATGCCGATACCGACAGCTCTTCTAAACAAAACAACAACCCCCCACCAGCACCTGAAACATCCGCAACGACGTCGAAACCTCGTTCAAATAACGATAAAGCCTTTACCCCCTTAGATAAATCTGTAAACACAAGCAATCCACCCAATAAAAATCCTTGGTTGCAACCGAATCCTTGGGCAAAACAACCGCCTAATATTTGGGAAAAAAATGCTAAAGTAAATCCTTATGCAAATGCAGCGATTCCTGGGCCGACACCGCCAAGCCCTTCGTCAACAAATACAGGAACTCCTAGTCCACCCAATATTTTTATACCTTCTCATGCAAAAAATCCATGATAGGGCTAATTTTTAATAAATCTTACTTTCAACGATGAGGATACTATTATGTCTCACCTAAAAATAAAAAAATTAAAGGGATGTCTCTTAAGTATTCTTATAGCGACAAGCAGCTTATGTACTTTACCTAGCTATGCCAATATAGGCCCAGTTCCTACGCCTAATCTTACCGAAGAAGCAATAGAAAAAGGGATAAAAAATTTAGTTGCAGGCTACGGTAGCACAGCTATCTCAAAGAATCTAATGAATACCGCTCCTGAAAATGATAGTTTAACGATTGCCATTAACAATGCTCAAGCGGCTTATTTATTATATGGTAGCTCTCCTTTAGTTAGCCCTTTAACACAGCAGCTACTTAGCCAAACGGCTAATTTAAATGATAAGGACAATAATGTATTAGCTTTTCTTTGGGATCCTAATACAAAGATTAACTCTGCCCTAGAAAAAAATCCTTTAAGCTCGATTGATATCAATAGTTTACTCCAACCTATTAGCTATAATGATACTGAAGCAGCAGCGGCTAAAAATGTGATTAACGCTTTAAGTGGTTCTTTAATGCCTATTAACACCATAAATTTCAATCAATTGGTTGCAAATTTATCGGGAGATAAAGAAAATAATCTGAAATATGAACTGCAAAAAAAACAAACTCAAACCTATCTTGCATCTTTGCGTAGTTATTTAGCCACGCAAGCTATGGCACTCAGTAATCTTTATCAACTTTATGCAGAAAGGCAACCCATCGATCCTAGCAAAGCAGATTCTGCCGTGCGCTCTTCACTGGCAACATTAAGTGGCCAAACATCGGGCCCCATCAGTTTACTAAAATTAGAAAATATAATGACAACACGCCGAATTCTGGATAAGAACTGGTATAAAAATGATTTGATTAATGAAAATCCCGCTACTTTACAACGCCAACAAGTTGAGTTATTAGCGGAAAATTTAGCTGAAAGTTATCAAATCCGGATGACATTAGAGCGTTTACTCGCTACTATGTCTGTTTTGGTTTTAGAGTTTAATGGACAAATTCGTACCCAATTACAAACTCAAATACAAAATATTAATAACCCTCAACAAACATCAGGATAATTTTCTCCTATAAACTACATGGAATTTAAAAATATCACATGCTCTTTATTAGAACAGATTAATTCTCCCATGCAGTTGCGTAAACTCACCCCTACGCAACTGCCGCAATTATCCACTGAGCTCAGAGCATTTCTTATTCAAACACTGGATCAATGTGGAGGTCACTTTGCGGCTAACTTAGGAACTGTAGAATTAACCATTGCTTTGCATTATGTGTTTAATACGCCACATGATCATATTATTTGGGATGTTGGCCATCAGGCTTATGCACATAAAATTATTACCGGTCGACGTGATCAACTATGTAGCATTCGAAAAACTCATGGTCTAGCGCCCTTTCCTTCCCGCGAAGAAAGCTCATTCGATAGTTTTGGAGTCGGTCACTCGAGTACTTCCATTAGTGCCGCATTGGGATTTAGTGTCGCAGCAAAAAAAAATAATACTGGCCAAAAAACGATTGCAGTTATAGGCGATGGTGCGATGACTGCGGGCATGGCTTTTGAAGCTTTAAACCACGCAGGGGATATTCATGCTGATCTTTTAGTCGTACTTAATGATAACGATATGTCAATTTCCAATAATGTCGGCGCTTTATCTAATTATTTTGCCCGCATATTATCCAGTAAACTTTATTCAAGTGTTAGAGAAGGCAGTAAAAGAATCCTGGAATCTATTCCTAGTGTACGTAAACTTGCTAAACGTACTGAAGAACATGTTAAAGGGATGCTAGTTCCAGGTACTTTATTTGAAGAATTAGGTTTTAATTATATTGGTCCGATTGATGGCCATGACTTACCTTTATTAATGAATACTTTAAGTAATTTAAGTCAATTAGCCGGGCCACAACTTGTTCATGTTATTACAACCAAAGGCAAAGGTTATGTCGCTGCTGAACAAAACCCGATTGCTTATCATGCCGTCAATCCACATTTTTTAGCACCTGTTTTACTCTCTAATCTGGATAAACCCAAACCTAAAACTTACGCAAATATTTTTGGAGAATGGATTTGTGATATAGCCGCTATCGATGAACGTGTAATCGCAATTACACCGGCAATGCGCGAAGGATCTGACCTAATAGAGTTTTCCGAACGCTATCCGGACCGTTATTTTGACGTCGGCATCGCGGAACAACATGCAGTTACTTTCGCAGCAGGTCTAGCCTGCGCAGGTCAAAAACCAATCGTCGCCATCTATTCTACCTTTTTACAACGTGCTTATGATCAACTGATACATGATGTTGCACTACAAAATCTCCCCGTATTGTTTGCTTTAGATAGATCCGGAATCGTCGGTGGAGATGGCGCTACGCATCATGGTTGCTTTGATCTATCCTATCTGCGTTGTATTCCAAATCTGACGATCATGACACCGAGTAATGAAAACGAATTAAGACAAATGCTATTTACTGGTTTTCAACTCACAACACCTTGTGTAGTACGCTATCCCCGCGGCGCAGGAGTAGGTACCTCAGTTGAAAAAGAAATGTCATGTATACCTATCGGTAAAGCGGAACTCCGTCGTAAGGGGCACTCAATTGCATTACTGGCGTTTGGCTCAATGCTACAACCCGCTCTCAGTGTCGGTGAGTCATTGGACGCCACTGTGGTCAATATGCGTTTCGTCAAACCTTTAGACGAAAAACTGTTGCGAAATCTGGCAAAAACTCATGGCTTATTGGTCAGTTTAGAAGAAAATGTTAAGGTGGGTGGTGCAGGATCAGCAGTAAGTGAATTTTTACACCAACAAGGAATTGCTTGTGATGTATTGATCTTAGGGCTACCGGATCGATTTATTGAACACGGTGACCCCAATATATTGCTTGCAGAAGTTGATTTAGATGCAGCCACTATCTTATCTGTAGTTGAACAACGACTAGCACTATCACTGACTTTTTAGTACAGTGAGCACATTTTCTGGGCTTTTGTTGAGTAAAGCACACTGAGACTTTTTATATTTATGATTTCTAAGCTGTTAAGTAAATTTATTCCTAGCCGTAATCAACGACTGCTAAAACAATTTGAAAAAACCGTTGTTGACATTAATGCGCTAGAACCCAGCATGCAAGGCTTATCTGATTCACAATTACAAGCAAAAACATCAGAATTTAAAGCTCGCCTACAAGATGGCTGCTCTTTAGACGAATTGTTAATCGAAGCATTTGCAGTGGTGCGCGAAGCAAGTACTCGTATGTTAGGTTTGCGTCATTTCGACGTACAATTAATTGGTGGAATGGTTTTACATAATGGTAAAATTGCTGAAATGCGTACCGGAGAAGGTAAAACTTTAGTCGCTACCTTACCTGCTTACCTGAATGCGTTAAGTGGTTTAGGTGTACACATTGTTACTGTCAACGATTATCTTGCCAAACGCGATGCAGAATGGATGAAACCTGTTTATGACTTTTTAGGGTTAACGACGGGCGTGATTGTTTCTGATCTTCCATTAGCTGAACGTCAAGCGGCATATGCTGCGGATATTACTTATGGTACTAATAATGAATTTGGCTTTGATTATCTACGCGATAATATGGCTTTTTCATTGGCAGAAAAATCCCAACGCATTTTAAATTTTGCTATTGTTGATGAAGTGGATTCCATCTTGATTGATGAAGCACGTACTCCATTAATCATTTCCGGTGCCAGTGAAGAAAGCTCTGAACTTTACATCAAAATCAATCAAATTATACCTAAACTCGTTTTAAGAAAAGAAGAGGATGGTCCTGGTGATTTTTATCTCGATGAAAAAGCCAAACAAGCCTACTTAACCGAAGAAGGACATCAAAAATTAGAAGAGTTATTAGTTAAACAAGGCTTATTAAATCCAGGCGAAAATTTATATCATCTGACAAATATTGGTTTGATGCATCATGTTTATGCGGCTTTACGTGCCCATTATTTATTCCAACGTGATATTGATTATATTGTGCAAAATAATCAAGTTATTATTGTTGATGAACATACTGGCCGTTTAATGTCAGGTCGGCGCTGGTCAGATGGTTTACATCAAGCCGTTGAAGCAAAAGAAAAAGCCCATATCCAAAACGAAAATCAAACTTTAGCTTCGATCACGTTTCAAAATTATTTCCGCTTGTATCATAAACTAGCCGGGATGACTGGCACGGCCGATACTGAAGCGTATGAATTTCAACAAATTTATAATTTAGAAGTGGTTGTTATTCCCACGCACTTGCCTGTTTCTCGTTCAGATTTAGCCGATCAAATTTATCTGACTAAAGATGAAAAATTTAATGCGATCATTAACGATATTAAAGCCTGTCAAGCACGTAAGCAACCGGTATTAGTCGGTACCGCATCGATTGAGACATCGGAATATTTGTCGCAACTACTAGAAAAAGAAAACATTCCGCATCAAGTACTGAATGCTAAATTTCACGAAAAAGAAGCACAAATTATTGCCGAAGCCGGCCGGCCTGGAACGGTAACGATTGCCACCAACATGGCCGGACGAGGAACAGACATTGTCTTAGGTGGTAATTTAAAAGCCGAGCTTGCTGCTCTGCCGATTGAGAGCTCCGCGGAAGAAATTGCGCAACATAAACTTAATTGGCAAAAAAGGCATGATGAAGTCATTGCCGCGGGAGGTCTACATATCCTCGGTAGTGAACGTCATGAATCACGCCGCATCGATAATCAATTACGTGGTCGCTCAGGACGACAAGGTGATCCCGGCTCTTCACGTTTTTATTTATCATTACAAGATAATTTAATGCGGATTTTTGCATCGGATCGAGTAGCCATGATTATGCAAAAGATTGGCATGCAGCCCGGTGAAGCCATTGAACATCGCTGGATAACACGTGCTATTGAAAATGCGCAACGTAAAGTTGAGGGTCGTAATTTTGATGTGCGCAAGCAATTATTAGAATTTGATAATGTTGCAAACGAACAACGTAAAGTAATTTATGAACAACGTAATGAATTATTAGCTACAGAAGATATTTCTCCTGTCATTAATAATCTCTGGGCTGATGTCATCTATAGTGCTATTGAGCATTATATCCCTCCACAAAGTTTAGAAGAGCAATGGGATATACCTGGCCTAAAGAATCAATTGAAACAAGATTTTTGTCTAGATTTACCACTAGATACTTGGTTAAAAGATCCTAATTGTCTGGAAGAAAATCTTCGCGAAAAAATATTACTCGCTGCTGAAAACTCTTATGCTGAGAAAGAAAAATTATTTGGTTCAGCGACATTACATCAAGTTGAAAAAAGTTTGATGCTACAAACACTTGATACTTTATGGAAAGATCATTTAGCTGCAATGGATCATTTACGCCAAGGAATACATTTGCGTGGCTATGCGCAAAAAAATCCCAAGCAAGAATACAAGCGCGAATCCTTTATGTTATTTGCTGAACTTTTAGATCAGCTAAAATATCAAGTCATTAGCTTACTTAGTTGCCTGCAAATAAGAGCGCCTGAAGATGCAGAACGTTTAGAAGAACAACGACGTCAACAAATGCCACAATTACTTGATTATCAACATCAAGATTTACTGGCAGCGGATGAAACTCTGTTAACTAATGAAACTGCAGCTGCGCATCTTAGTACACAACGAAATTCAAATAAAACCGGCCGCAATGATCCTTGTCCTTGTGGCTCAGGAAAAAAATATAAACATTGCCATGGCCAAATAAGCTAATAACTTTGAAGAGTTTAATTAACTATGTCCCCTATTATTATAAAAACGGCCGCAGAGATTGAGAAAATGCGCATCGCAGGTCAGCTCGCTGCAGAAGTTCTAGAAATGATCGAACCCCATGTGAAATTGGGTGTTACCACCAATCAGCTCGATAAAATCTGCCATGATTATATCGTTAATGAACAAGGTGCAATTCCTGCCCCTTTAAATTATCGGGGTTTTCCGAAATCAATTTGTACTTCTATCAATCATCAAGTCTGTCATGGTATTCCTAGCGAACGACTATTAAAAGACGGGGATCTCATTAATATTGATATTACTGTTATTAAAGACGGTTATCATGGCGATACCAGTAAAATGTTTTTTGTAGGTAAGCCTTCGATATTAGCGCAACGTTTATCTAAAATAACTCAAGAGTGCTTATACAAAGCAATACGCCTAGTTAAACCGGGTACTTATCTGGGTGATATTGGTGCCTGTATACAACAATATGCCGAGTCAGAAGGCTTTTCTGTGGTACGTGAATATTGTGGCCATGGCATTGGTCGACTCTTTCATGAAGATCTGCAAGTCCTGCACTATGGTCAAGCCGGCACTGGTGTTCAATTGGTCCCGGGTATGACTTTCACTATTGAACCTATGATCAATGCGGGTAAACGTTTTACTAAACTCATGCCTGATCAATGGACGGTGGTAACAAAAGATCATAGCTTATCCGCGCAATGGGAACATACACTACTTGTCACAGAAACCGGTTACGAAGTATTTACTAAACGTGGTGAAGAGCAAGATTTGATCTAGCTTTTAGAAAAATAGTAACTCTAATGTGTCCCTTTACTTGCATAATTTAGTATGCCTTAGTTGATTTCAAGTTATTAAGTCTCTATAGTCTTTAACTCTGCATATTCCGTAAATAAAAGCGTCAAAAAAAGATAATAATATGTTAAAACGCTTAGTTGGCTATCTATTTCTATTTGGCTTAATTGCCGCTAGTACTATTTGTCTAGTATTAGATAGTAAAAAAAACACTGCTCTAACCCCTCCTACATTGGTTGAAGCAACTCAAGCTCGCTCACAATTTTGGCAAGACACACTTCGGGCTGTTGGAAGTTTATCGGCAAGCCAGAGTGTAGTTATTAAATCCGAAACCACGGGCCGAATTAGTGCTATTTATTTCCGATCGGGTGATAACGTTAAAACGGGAGCCCCCTTAGTACAACTTAATCCAGCTATTTTAAAAGCCCAGTTAGAGGCAGCGCAGGCCGAAACTCAACTCAGCCAAGCCGATTATGCACGTGGTTTAACCCTTTTTAAAAAAAAGGTGTTTGCAAAAGCGGATCTAGATAAAGTTGCAGCGAGTTATCATGCTAATCTTGCCAAGCAAGCACAAATTGCAGCCGCACTCGACCAAACGCTCATACGTGCACCTTTTAGTGGCCAACTAGGACTGCGCATGGTCAACTTAGGGGACATCATCGATCCGAATAAACCTATCGTTAATTTAGAAGCTATCAACCCATTGCGAGTTGATTTTAACATTCCTGGAACCGCAGCCAATAAAATCACTTTAGGTAGTAAAGTATTTATTCATTCGAATGCTTATCCAGATAAAATTTTTGTTGGCACTATTTATGCCTTTGATTCACAGATCGATAACGATACGCGCAGCTTAAGTGTGCGAGCAGGTCTTAATAACCCAAAAAAAGAATTATTACCGGGTGAATTTGTCGATATCAACATCAATTTAGGTCCTCCAGAAACCTTAATTATCGTTCCAGAAACTGCAGTCAATAGTGATCAAAATGGCAATTACGTTTATCGCATCATTAACCAAAGAGCGATTAAAACCCCGGTCATTATTCGCTTTCATCAAAATGGAAAAATAGGTTTAAGTTCAGGTATTCATGCAGGCGACCAAATTATTAGTGTCGGTGGTTTTAAAGTACAAACTAATTCAGTCGTAATAGTTAAGAGATAGACTCATGCAATTCACTGAACTGTTCATCCGCAAACCCATATTAAGTATCGTTTTAAGTTTGTTCATTTTACTAGTCGGTGTTAAGGCATTTTTATCATTACCCATACGTTTATACCCTTCCATATCCCCTTCTGTCATAAACATACAAACCACTTATCCTGGTGCACCTGCTCAATTAATGGAAAGCTTCGTTACTACCCCTTTAGAAAATGCTTTGGGCGGTATTGAAGGGGTAGATATTATGCATTCTTCTAGCAAACAAAGTACAAGTCAAATCACCTTACAATTTAAGCTTGGTTATGATCTGACTAAAGCAATGACTAATGTCAGTAATGCGATCGCTTCAGTACGCAAGCAATTGCCTAAAGCAGTATTAGACCCCGTTATTAATACCAAAGATCCAGAGGCCGATCCAACACTTTTCATTTCATTTACTAGTCATAGATTAAGTCTTCCTGCAATTACTGACTACCTGGTGCGAGTTATCCAACCACAATTACAAACTATTCCTGGAGTTAGCCAAGCGCAAATATTTGGTGATAATAATTATGCGCTGCGAATCTGGCTTGATCCAATAAAAATGACTGCTCACCAAATCACTGCTAGCGACATTATGGCGGCCCTAAAACAAAATAATATTCAATCAGCCTCTGGGTCACTGATTACTACAAATCAAATCATTAGTATCAATACCAATACGGATATACATACCGCAGCAGAATTAAATAATTTAGTTATTCGGAAACAAAATAATTATTTAGTGCGTTTGTCCGATGTGGGACAAGCTGTTCTTGGCGTTGAGTCCGATGAAACTAGTGCTACTATTAATGGAAATAAACAATCTGTCATTATGGGTATTGTACCCCTTAGTACAGCTAATCCTTTAGATGTTTCCAAAGCAGTCTTAGCGCTATTACCTGAATTAGAAAAAACAGCTCCTGCTGATATAAAAATTCATTTAGTATGGAATTCGTCAAAATTTATTGCTGCATCCTTACATGATGTCAAACAAACTATTTTTGAGGCCTGTTTATTTGTATTTGTCATCATGTTTTTATTTCTTGCTAATTTTCGTGCGGGTTTAATTCCTTTAGTCACTATTCCTTTATCATTAATGGGCGTCTGCGTCGTTATGTTAATTCTAGGTTATACATTAAATGTATTAACTTTCTTAGCCTGGGTTTTAGGTATTGGTTTAGTCGTCGATGATGCAATCGTTGTATTGGAGAATATTCATCGTCATATCCATTTAGGAAAAACACCAGAAAATGCAGCCATTATCGGCACTAAGGAAATTGGATTTGCTATCGTCGCTATGACATTAACCTTAGCTGCTGTTTATGCGCCCATCGGCTTTATCAACGACATGAGCGGTTTATTATTTCGTGAGTTTGCGTTCACTTTAACCTCTGCAGTGATCATTTCAGGCTTTATTGCTTTAATACTTTCACCAATGATGTGCGCTAAACTTTTAAAACATGAGCTGCAAGCCTCTCGTTTCAGCCTAAAAGTCGAGTTTTTTTTTAATGTCATGATAGCCACTTATAAAAAATATTTACTTTTAGCAATAACACATCGAAAAATAATATTAAGTATCGGTGTAATAATTTATTTAGCTTGTCTCGGATTATTTAAAATCTTACCTGATGAGTTAGCTCCGCAAGAAGATCAAGGTTTTCTCATAACTGCTGTAACTGGCCCTACGTCTGCTAATCTAGCCTATATGGAAAAGTATATGGCTAAAATTCAAGCTATCTATAAATCCATGCCCGAGATAGATACTTTTATTAGCTTAATAGGAAATCCTATCACTAATAATGCGCTCTCTTTTTTAATTTTAAAGCCTTGGCAAGAGCGAAATAAATCTAGCACCGATATTATTCAAACTTTATATAAGCATCTTTGGGGAATCACGGGTCTACAAGCCTTTTCATTTAGTCCTCATCCCTTACCTGGCGCAACGGGCCATGCACCCTTGATGTTCGTTCTTAAGAGTACCGATAGCTATGACACCTTGAATCAGTTAAGCAATAAATTACAATTAGCCATTACAAAAAATAATCCGCGTATTTTAGGTCTACAATCCGATCTCAAAATGGATGCTGGACAAATCCAACTCAATATTGATAGAGATAAAGCCAATTCATTAGGTATTCCCATGAGTGACATAGCAAATAGTTTGAATATACTTATTGGTACACCACAGGCAAGTCTTGTAAACTGGGGTGGTCGTAGTTACCAGGTAATCCCACAATTATATAGAAATTTTATGAGTACCGATCAACAACTAAAGCTCATTAATGTACGTGGACAAAATAACAAACTGATTCCTTTAGCTAACTTCACCAATATAAAAAATTCATTTACCGCCTTAAGCCTCAATCATTTTCAACAATTACGTTCCGTTACTTTTAGTGCTAATCTTGCTCCAGGTTATACCATCGGTCAGGCAGTCCATTATTTAACCCACATGGCGGATAAAATTCTTCCTCGAAATATTCAAATTGATTTTTCAGGAGAAACACGTCAATTTTTTCAAGCGGGAAATAGTATGCAGCAAACCTTTTTGTTTGCATTATTATTTATTTTTCTAATCCTAACTGCTCAATTTGAAAGCTTTCGCGCAGCTTTTATTATCCTAATAACCGTACCTTTATCGCTAACCGGAGCTTTATTTGCACTGCATTGTACCGATGGAAGTTTAAATATTTATACACAAATTGGATTAATTACTTTAATTGGACTCATTACTAAGCATGGTATTTTAATTGTAGAATTTGCCAGACAATTACAAAAACATCGACATGTTTCTGCGCAACAAGCTATCGTCGAAGCCTCTGCATTACGTTTACGTCCTATTTTCATGACCACAACAACTATGTTGTTGGCGGCCGTGCCATTGACATTAGCGAACGGTCCAGGCGCCCATGCACGCAATCAATTGGGTTGGGTTATTTTAGGGGGAATGTCTATCGGTACACTTTTTACCTTATTTATTTTGCCAGTAGTCTATACTTTCATTTACCATTCCAAATCCAGTCCTGATAAAGCTAATGAACCAGAAATTAAAACCAAAACAGTTACTTCAAGTGAGTAATTATTTTATTTAAATTCAAAGAGTCTCTCACCTATGACACCATTAAAAACGATTATCGGAAAAGCTTATCAAAATATAAAAGGGGTTAATCCTGAAACTATTGACGATACAAGTCAATCAGCGATTTTAGAAGTTATACAACTACTCGATAAAGGAGAGCTGCGAGTCGCTGAAAAACAAAATAATCAATGGTTAGTCCATGTCTGGGTAAAAGAGGCAATTTTACTATCTTTTCGTATCAATCAGAATGAATTATTTAGTGCGGGTTATACACATTACTTCGATAAAATCCCACCCAAATTCTCTCATTATGATAAACCGCAATTTCAACAACAAGGTCTCCGTGTCGTACCTAATGCGTGTGTCCGGCAAGGATCCTATATTGGTAAAAATACTATTCTCATGCCTTCATTCGTTAACATAGGTGCTTACATTGATGAAGGTAGCATGATAGATACTTGGGCAACCGTAGGTTCCTGTGCACAGATTGGTAAACAGGTGCACTTATCAGGTGGAGTAGGCATTGGTGGAGTATTAGAACCATTACAAGCCAAACCAACTATTATTGAAGATCATTGTTTTATTGGTGCACGTTCTGAAATCGTAGAAGGTGTCGTGGTTGAAGAAAATAGTGTTATTGGTATGGGTGTGTTTATAGGAAGTAACACGCCGATTTATAATCGCAAAACGGAAGAAATTATTTACGGACGGGTTCCTAAAGGCTCAGTCGTTCTTGCTGGAAGTCTGCCATCTAAAACCGGACATTGCCATCTTAATTGCGCCATTATTATCAAACAAATTGACGACCGAACACGAAGCAAAGTTGCGATTAATGAATTACTTAGAGATAGTTAATTTAATTGCAGACATCAAATAACTAGCCTACTATTATATTATTAGTCTAATTTTTTAAGGATTTTTCTTATGCGTAAAAAATCGGTTATTACAGCTTTTTTATTAGGCAGCTTATTAACCCCGCCGATTATTATGGCAATGAGCTCTAGTCATCACGTAGCTTGTGTTAAAACTAACCCACAAGAGATTGCTGCACTATTCGATCGCTGGAACAACTCTCTTAAAACCAGAAACCCAGTTAAAGTTAATGCTAATTATTCGGATAATGCCATATTATTGGCAACTATATCCAACAAACCCAGAGTAAATAGCGCAGAACGGATTGACTATTTTAAAGATTTTTTAACAAAACACCCCGTCGGTAAAATTGATTCACGCACAATAAAAATCGGATGTAATAAAGCTATTGATACAGGTTTATATACATTCACATTAAAAGATGGAAAAAAAGTTCACACCCGTTATACATTTACGTATCGATGGGATGGACACAAATGGCTGATC
>DAIQAW010000001.1:0-25066 GCA_036781465.1 Candidatus Aquirickettsiella sp. | reverse complement strand
AAATAAAAAAAAAAAAAAAAAAATAACTAACGAAAAAAAATAAAATTTATATTTTTTTTTAAAAAAAAAATCCAGCGAAAAATAAAAAGCAAATGCCAATATAACAGAAGCGGGGATGGGATTAACCAAATAACCCTCAGGTTGTTGACCAAACAAAACAGAAGAATATCGAAACAAAGAAACCGATAAAATATTCCAGTGTGCCAACAAAATTAATAGGGAAGCTACGATTGCTGAGCTAATTAAACAATAGATAATCCGTTTACGCAGCTCTAATGAAGTAACTAAAGCTAATAAAAAAGGAATATAAAGTAATTTTGTATAGTGAAATAACGCAGTCAACCCATGCTTTACACTCGTTATAGTGTAACTTAGACTAATAGCCAATAATACAATTAATGCTATACTCCATTGGATAAATTTCAAACGCTTCACAACATAACAAGCATCTCCCCAATGTCCTGCCAACACACTAAACACAACTGCTAATATAAGGAAATGGCGACTAAGCAAAGGAGATAAAGCAAGAAAGAAAGTTCCTAATCCTAGAAAAAAAATAGCTATTTGTTCTGAGTAAGCAAAAAATCTTTTAAGTCCCGGTAACATTCTTGTCATTTTTTTAAAAAACCTTTATTAAACATACAACTTTAAAAATAACTAATAAATAGGCAATAATTCATCAAAACTTCGAAACGCAACATATATTAAAATTTAACCTAAAAATAATCTTGAGTCATCATTTCAGCAATTTGTATAGCATTTAAGGCTGCACCTTTACGAATATTATCCGCTACTATCCACATATCTAAACCCAGAGGATAAGAAATATCCTCTCGAAGTCGGCCTACCATAACTTTATCGCTATTAGGATGAGAAATGGGCGTTGGATAACCATTATTAGTAAGCTTATCGATAACTAACACACTGGGAGCTTTTTTTAATAACTGTCTGGCTTGCTGAGCACTGATTTTTTTCTTAGTTTCTATATGTACTGCTTCAGAGTGTCCATGAAACACAGGTACTCTTACTGCGGTTGGATTCACTTGAATTTCTGGATCAGCAAAAATCTTTTGTGTTTCCCAGACCATTTTCATTTCTTCGCGTGTATATCCATTTTTTTCAAAGTCATCAATATGCGGAATGACATTAAAGGCTATTTGCTGTGTAAAGGCTTTCGGTTTCTTAAAAGGTAAGCCATTTAATAATTGACCTGCTTGTTGAATCAATTCATGAAAAGCAGCTTTTCCCGCTCCAGAAACGGATTGAAAAGTAACAACATTAATACGTGTTATACCCACAGCATCATAAATAGGCTTCAATGCAACTAACATTTGTATCGTAGAGCAATTTGGATTAGCAATTATGCAACGCTTTTTATATCCGGCTAAGGCCTGCGGATTAACTTCTGGAATAACTAAAGGAACATCATCGTCATAACGAAATTGAGGTGTATTATCAATAACTAAACAACCTTTTTGCGTAGCCTTAGGAACATACTCAGCGGAAACTGCTGAACCTGCGGTAAATATTGCGATATCTGCTTGCTTAAAATCAAATCCATCTAAATCAGATACAATTAATGCTTGTTTATTAAATTCCATCGTTTCACCAGAAGAACGTTCACTGGCAAGTAAATAAAGCTGCTTAATAGGAAATTTTCGTTGCTGTAAAATAGTTAATACCGATTGACCAACAAAACCAGTAGCACCAACTATGGCTAAATTAAATTTCTTTTGCATAACAAATTAACTGCTCTTGGGTTAATAAAAATATTTCCGCTTCACCCTTTTCAAACTCTAGCCAAAAAAAAGGAATTTGTGGATAACGCTTAATTAAGGCTTTTTTACTATTACCCACCTCTATAATTAAAATACCCTTTTCCTTCAAATATTTTTTGGCTTGTTTTAGAATTTGAATAATAAAATCTAAACCATCCTCTCCTGCTGCAAGGGCCGCAACAGGTTCATGATGGTATTCCATCGGCATACTCACAAAGTCTTCAGCATTAACATAAGGTGGATTACTTATAATAATATCGTAAAGTCGGTGGTTTAGGTTTTGGAAAAGATCCGAGTGTATTAAATTAATTTGACCTTGCAATTTATGTGCAGCTACATTAACAGCTGCTACTGCTAATGCATCTTTAGAATTATCGACGGCATCAATATGTGCTTCGGGTAAGGCGTACGCACAAGCAATTGCAATACATCCACTCCCTGTTCCGATATCAAGCACAGTATTAATCCTGTTGGTATCTTCGATCCAGGGACTAAAATCATGCTGAATTAATTCAGCTATTGGTGAACGCGGAATCAACACACGTGCATCAACATAAAAAGATAAATCCGCAAAATTTGCTTCATGCACCAAATAAGCAGTAGGAATGCGGTCTTCCACACGTTGGCGAATATTTTCTATCAGTAAACGTCGCTCAGCTAAGCTTAAGCTTGCAGCTAAAAAGCATGGATTTAAATGGGATCCCAGTTTTAGTGTAGATAACACTAAATAAAGTATTTCATCCCAGGCATTATCGGTACCATGACCATAGTAAAGATTAGCTTTATTAAACTGAGTGAAGCCCCAGCGTAATATATCTTGTAAATGTCTAAATTCTATTAATGCCGCTTTAAGCTCTTCATTAGATATACAATAAGATAATTTAGCCACAGATTTTTAAAAATTGAGTAGAATATTCTTCATTTAAACATAGGCCTAATAGAGAAACAATCAGTAGATTACAACAGATCAACTTATAAAATGAATGCTCGCTTAGATTAAGCCGATTGAGTAAACTGCTAAAGTTAGGGCAATTCAAAGGACCATTAAAAATGGTAAAAAAGCCATCGGATCTTCCAATCATCGATAAAAATTTAGATAAAATATTCACTAAAGATTCGAACAAAATTTTAAAAGAATTACTCAATCTGTTTATAAAAGAAACTCCTAAAATACAAGCCAAAATCAATCTAGCTTTTCAAAAAAAGCAACAACAAAAACTTAAAGAACTGTTACATAAATTATTGGGCTCATGTGTTTATTGTGGATGGATACGGCTTAAATTCAGCATCATTACGCTGGAAAATGCCATAACACAGCATAATTATTCAAATGAGCTTTTAGAACAATTTAATACTGAATTAGAGATAGCCTTGAACAAGGCAAAAGAAATAACTCACTCCTGAGCCACAGGCAGATCTCCTAGTCGATTTTGTAATAACAAGAAAAATGGTAAAGCTTCATCGCGTTAAGAACTATAATGAATGAACACAAAATGTCATTTTAATATGATGAAAAATAGAAATATCGATAGGGAGGATATTTTTATGTATGTAATGGCATACTCTAAAAGACAAGTATGCCATTATCAGGATAGGAAAGTAAAAATTAGCTAGATGCAGTCTCGTTACGCTCAACCAGCTCAACCATAGCCATAGGCGCACAATCACCAGCACGATAGCCACATTTCAAAATACGTAAATAACCACCGGGTCTTTTTTTAAAGCGCGGACCAACCGTATTAAAAAGTATAGCCACTGCTTCTTTATTACGTAAACGATCAAAAGCCAAACGTCGTTGCGCTACACTATCACTCTTGGCTAAAGTAATGAGTGGTTCAGCAACTCGGCGTAATTCCTTAGCTTTAGCTAAGGTGGTACATATGATTTCCTTGGTTAACAAGGAGGTAACCATATTTCGAAACATCGCAGTCCTATGACTAGATGTTCGGCCTAATCGACGGCCGGAATTAAGATGACGCATAACACTTAGCCCTTTAAATTAATCTTTATTAATATCTTCATTTTTTTCTAATTTTTCCGCTTCTTCTGCACCTTCTAAAGATTTTTTTAGAGAGGTCAGTTGCTGCATAGGAACGTCCATCCCTAACGTCAATCCACGTTTTTGTAACGCAGTTTTAATTTCACATAAAGATACTTTACCTAAATTCGGTGTGGATAAAAGTTCAGATTCAGCTTTAGTAACCAAATCTGCAATACGATAAATATGTTCAGCCTTCAAACAATTAGCCGCACGCACCGTTAACTCTAGCTCATCAACAGGAAATAATAACATAGGGTTAATATCAACCATATCTTCAGCGACTTCATCTTCTGTTTCATGTTGTAATTCAACAAAAGTATGTAATTGTTCTTGTATGATCGTGGCAGCACGACGTATCGCTTCTTCCGGCTCGATGGTACCATTAGTTTCTAAATCAATAACCAACTTATCTAAGTCAGTGCGTTGCTCGACACGGGCATTTTCTACGGAATAAGTTGCACGTAAAATAGGGTTAAAGCGTGCATCTAATTGTAATGCTCCTACTTCACTCACGAATTGATCATCTGCCTTACGTAAAGAAGCGGGTTGATAACCGCGTCCTCTAACCACTTTAAGGGTCATTTTAAATTCTTTTGGCTTGGTTAAATGCGCGATAACAAAATCAGGATTTTTAACTTCAACATCATGCGGTGTAGTAATATCTCCTGCACGGACAGGCCCTACAGTATTTTTGGATAACTCAAGTGTAACCTCTTCTTTGCCATGCATCTGGAATGCTACGCCTTTTAAATTAAGTAAAATATCGATAATATCTTCTTGTACACCATCTAGACTACTATATTCGTGAAGCACACCTTCGATTTTTGCTTCCACAACTGCGCAACCTGGCATCGAGGATAGCAATATACGACGCAGGGCATTTCCTAAGGTATGACCAAAACCAGCTTCAAAAGGTTGCAAAGTAATTAACGCCCTATTTGGCGCAATACTTTGAACTTCAACGGTCTGTGGGGTTAAAAACTTCTTAACATTCGTCGACATGGGCTACCTTCTTACTTAGAGTAATACTCAACGACTAGATTCTCATTAAATTCTAGGGGCAATTCGCTACGCTCAGGAATTAACTTAACGATTCCCTGTAACTTAGTGAAATCCACATCTATCCAACCAGGCTGAGGCTTTTGTTTCGCAAGTTCCAGCGCAGCTTGAATACGAGTTTGGGCCTTGCTTTTTTCCTTAATCTCAATAACATCGCCTGCCTTAACTTGATAGGAAGGAATATTAACAATACTTCCATTTACTTTGACAGAACGATGCGAGATTAACTGCCTTGCTTCAGCGCGTGTCGCAGAAAACCCCATACGAAATATAACATTATCTAAACGGCACTCTAACAATTTAAGTAAGTTTTCGCCGGTAATGCCTTTACGCTTTGCAGCCTTAGCATAATAAAGTCGGAATTGCCTTTCCAATACGCCATAAGTGCGTCGAATTAATTGCTTTTGGCGAAGCAATACGCCAAATTCAGATAATCTACCGCGTTTAGCACCATGCATACCTGGAGGCGTAGCTAACTTACATTTGCTATCAAGTGCACGTATACCACTTTTTAATTGTAAATCAGTCCCAAGTCTGCGTGCCAATTTACAAGTAGGACCTCGGTATCTAGCCATTAAATTATTTACTCCCAATTATTAATATATACTCTAAGTATGTTTTAAACTCGACGCCGCTTAGGGGCGCGGCAACCATTAAAAGGGATACCCGTTACATTTAGTATTTGTGTCACTTCTATATCTTTATTCTTCAATGCCATAATAGCTTGTTCCGATCCTTGACCAGGTCCTTTTATTCTAACTTCAACTCGTCCCAAGTTATGTTTATACTTAGCTCTATATTTATCATAGGCCTTTTCTATCGCCTTTTCGAAAGCAACTCGAGCAGCAAAAGCTGTGCCTTTTTTAGTCCCTTTGAAATCACAAGCTCCAGCAGAAGATATTCCTAAGGTATCACCACCCTTACGGATACAAATAATCGTATTGTTAAACGATGTGCTCAGATGAACAATTGCATCGGGAATAATTTCTTTGCGTTTACGGTGAGCTCCTGCTAAAGCCTTATCAGCCATAGTCAATGGGGGCTGAGAAGCATGTGAACTGTAATGAGGAACATGTGAGCTATCTGTCATATTAGTAAATACCTACGCTTAAACATTTTATTAGTAACATGGCTATTAATCCTTACGTATCATCTTTCTAGGACCCTTACGCGTACGTGCGTTAGTACGAGTACGTTGACCACGGACTGGTAAACCACGGCGATGACGTATGCCTCTATAACAACCAAGATCCATCAAACGCTTGATACTGATGGAAACCTCTCTCCGTAAATCACCTTCTACTTTATAAGTAAGAATCTTTTGCCGAATAGCATCTAATTGAGCATCTAAAAGGTCTTTAACCTGAGTCTCAGACGAAATATCCAAATCTCGGCATATTTCTCTAGCACGAGAGCGTCCTACTCCATAGATAGCTGTTAAAGCTATAACAACATGTTTATTTATTGGTATATTGACACCGGCTATTCTAGCCATTTTTCACTCCAAACCCTTAAATTTAAGATATTTCAGAAGGCGCAGTAGGGTATCTCACTCCTGACTAAAAATCAATAACACTCTCGCAAAAAAATACATCAATTGCTAGTAATCTCAGCAAGCTGTGGGTCGCAATTTAACTGGATTTCAAAAGATAATGCAGCTGTGTTTCCCGTTCAACTAAAAATCTATTAATAATACTATCCTTGACGTTGCTTATGACGAGCTTCAGCTGAACAAATGACTCTTAATTTGCCTTTTCTCTTGATAACCTTACAGTTTCGGCAAATTTTTTTAATCGACGCTCTAACTTTCATAATAACCTCTAAAGATGATGCTAATATTTTCTGAGCCAATTAATAGGTAGTGCCTGGTCCACCAGACAAGCCCTTCAAATTGGCTTTTTTAAGTAAAGACTCATATTGATGCGACATCAATAAAGACTGAACCTGGACCATAAAGTCCATTATGACTACTACAATAATTAATAAAGATGTACCCCCAAAATAAAAAGGCACATGCCAAGTAAATATCATAAACTCAGGTAATAAGGCAACCAAAACCAAATAAATACAGCCTATCAAAGTAAGGCGAGTCATCGTTGTGTCAATGTATCGGGCACTTTGTTCGCCAGGTCTAATACCGGGGATAAATGCCCCAGATTTCTTCAAATTATCAGCAGTTTCCCTAGGGTTAAAAACCAATGCAGTATAAAAAAAAGAAAAAAATATGATTGCCGCAGCAAATAACAAAATATAAAGTGGTTGACCGGGTGATAGCCAAAAACTAAGCTTCCCTAACCAACTCAAGCCTTTCACGTTAGCAAACCAATTTGCAAAAGTTCCCGGCAACAGCATAATACTAGAAGCAAATATAGGAGGAATAACTCCGGCCATATTGATCTTTAAAGGCAAATGACTAGTCTGGGCACTATAAATCTTACGACCTTGTTGGCGTTGCGGGTAATTAACCGTAATTCGACGTTGTCCACGCTCCATGAATACAACAAAAGCAGTTACTAACACAATAACCGCCAGAATACAGAGTAAGGTTAGAAACTGAACCTGGCCCTGCCTAAATTGTTCTAAGGATTTAGCCATAGCCACTGGCAGCCCTGAAACAATTCCTGAAAATATTATGAGCGAAATACCATTACCAATACCATGCTCGGTAATCTGCTCACCTAACCACATCAAAAATACCGTACCGGTAACCAAGGTAATGGTAGCCACAAAGTAAAAGAAAAAACCAGGATTCAAGACAACTTGATTACCTACTAGCCATTTTGCCATACCCACGGCTTGAATTAACGCCAGCAATGCTGTTCCATAACGCGTATATTGATTCAATTTACGTCGCCCAGCTTCACCCTCTTTTTTAAGCTCTTCCAATGTCGGTGTTACTGCCGTTAAAAGTTGTACAATAATTGAAACGGAAATATACGGTAGTAGTCCTAAAGCAAAAACAGTAAACCTGGAGAGAGCCCCCCCAGAAAACATGTTAAATAAACCTAAAATACTATTGCTCTGATGACTAAATAGATCGGCTAGCCGATGTGGGTCTAAACCCGGTACAGGAATATGGGCACCGATGCGATAAATAATCAATGCGAGCAAAACAAATAGCAAACGTCTTTTTAGTTCACTAAATCCGCTATTAGGCGTTCGTCCCTTCACCGAAGCAGCAGTCGTCGCTAGACGGCTAATTTTTTCCATCTATTTAAGCCTCAATACTACCACCGGCGGCTTTAATTAAAGCCTCTGCTCCCTTACTTAACTTTATACCTTTTACCGTCACTGACCTTTCAAGTTTACCTGTTGCTATGAATTTAACTTCTTTTGTTAAAAGAGGAATCAAACGGCAATCCTTTAACACTTGTAGATCAACAATGTCTGCCTTAATTGTATTTAAGGTGTCAATACGTAACACTTGAAGTGACAATGATTTAAAAGATGTAAATCCGAATTTAGGTAAACGACGCTGTAAGGGAGTTTGTCCACCTTCAAAACCTAATTTATGAAAGCCACCGGCACGCGCACGTTGTCCTTTATGACCTCGCCCACAGGTTTTTCCTAAACCAGAACCGATTCCTCTACCTACACGCTTTGCAGTAGGCTTTGATCCCGGAGCAGGCTTTAATGTATTAAGATACATAATTAGATTTCCTCTACTTTGAGTAAATAAGCGACTTGATCGATCATTCCACGCATAGGTAAATTATCTTTCACCTCAACGACCTGATTTAACCGCTTTAAACCCAATGAAAGAATTGTCGCAGTGTGATGAGGTAAACGACCGGATATACTACGTATAAGAGTCAAGCGTAATTTTTTTTCTGGCATATCTATTTACCTAATTATTCGTAAATTTCTTTAATCGTCTTTCCACGCTTGTCCGCTATCATTTCTGGTGTAGACATACTTGACAAAGCTTTTAATGTGGCACGCACAACATTGATTCGATTTGAGGATCCAATGATCTTAGCAATGACATTTTTAATGCCTAACACTTCAAAAATTGCACGCATCGGTCCGCCTGCAATAATACCTGTTCCCTCAACTGCAGGAAGTATTATAACCTTAGTTGCTCCGTGACGACCTATCAACGGATGATACAAAGTATGATTATTCAATTCGATATAAAGCATATCACGTCGAGCTTTTTCCAAGGCTTTTTGCATAGCAACCGACACTTCTCTTGCCGGACGCTTACTAAAACCAATACGTCCTTTGCCATCACCTACTACAACTCCCGCTGCAAAACTAAAAATACGCCCACCTTTGACGACTTTAGCATGACGATTAACTGCAATTAACTTTTCTTGTAAGCCATCACTTTTTGTTGATTGATCAAAACTCATCGATGAATAACCTTTTAATTAAAAGGGCAATCCGGCTTCCCGGGCTGCCTCTGCCAATGCCTTGATACAACCATGATACTTAAAACCTGAACGATCAAAAGCCACTTGATTTATTCCAGCCGCTAATGCTCGCTTTGCTATAAAATCACCAACTACCGTCGCTGACTTAATATTATTTCCAGTAGTACCTAAGGTCTTGATTTCTTTATCGAGTGTAGACGCACTTGCTAATACTTTATCGCCCCGATCGGCTGACACGATAATTTGCGCGTAAATATGCTTAGACGTACGTGCCACACATAAGCGTGCAACACCTAGTTCACGTATTTTAGCACGCGTCTTAGTTGCCCTACGTTTCCGTTTTAACTTCTTGTCTAACATGCCTACCTCTAATCGCTATTTTTTCTTAGTTTCTTTTAATTTAATGCGTTCATTTGCATAACGAACACCTTTACCTTTATAAGCTTCCGGTGGACGATACTGACGTATCTCCGCTGCAACTTGTCCAACTAATTGTTTATTAAAGCCTTGTATGACTATTTCTGTCGGGGTTGGCGTGGTAATAGTAATTCCGTCGGGTATTTCATAATCTCTAGGATGTGAAAAACCTAATGTTAGGTTAATTTTTTTACCTTGCACATTAGCTCTATAGCCCACACCGACCAATTGCAGAACTTTCTTAAATCCCGTTACTACGCCCTCAACCGCATTAGCTATATTGGCACGTGTAGTCCCCGCTAAAGCATCAGCCATTTTACTTTCATCAATGGGACTAACTTGTAAAGATTTATCTTTAATTTCAATGTTAACTTGTTTAGGCAACTTTAAATTCAATACAGATTTACTGCCTTTAACAACTAATATTTGACCATCCAGCGTGACTTGCACATCGCCGAAATTTATTGGATTTTTTGCAACTCTTGACATATCAACCTTTCTTAACGTTTATTCAACGATAGCAATAACTTCGCCGCCATGACCCAAAGCTCGAGCCGCTCTATCAGTCATTAATCCTTTAGGAGTAGAAATTATGGCTATTCCTAAACCTGCGACTACTTTAGGTAGCTCAGTCGCTGAGCGATAAATACGTAGGCCAGGACGACTCACGCGTTTTAGTGAAGCAATAACAGGCTTATCTAAATAATATTTTAAAAATATTGTTAGCGAGGTCCTACATCCTTTTTCTTCACATTGAAAATCAGAGATATAACCTTCATCTTTTAGCAGCTTAGCAATAGCTAATTTAATTTTTGATGATGGCATCGATACCGTAAGCTTTTCAATCGCTTGGGCATTTTTTATTCGGCAGAGCATATCTGCGATAGGATCTTGCATACTCATATTTTTACCTTACCAGCTTGATTTAACTAATCCTGGGAGCTCACCTTTCATAGCATAAAGCCGCAGCATATTTCGAGACAATCCAAAGTGCCGATAAACTCCACGTGGTCGCCCTGTTAAACGACAGCGGTTACGTAATCGCACTGGAGAGGAATCACGTGGCAATAATTGAATTTTTTGTTGCGCCATCCACTTATCTTCATCAGATGCGCTTATGCTGTAAATAATTTCTTTTAACTCAGCACGTTTTGCTGCATATTTTTTAACGATAAGTTCGCGCTTTTTTTGGCGCATAATAACACTTTTCTTTGCCATAAATATTAATTCTCTTTAAACGGAAACTCAAATGCTGCTAATAAAGCCCGCCCTTCCTTATCAGTTTTTGCAGTCGTAGTAATGGTAATATCCATACCACGTAAAGCATCAATAGTATCGTATTTAATTTCAGGAAAAACTATTTGCTCGCGAATTCCTAAACTATAATTTCCACGACCATCAAAAGATCGAGGGCTAAATCCACGAAAATCTCGAATTCGCGGTATCGCTACACTAATTAAGCGATCTAAAAACTCATACATACGGTTTTTACGTAAAGTTACTTTACAGCCGATAGGCCAATCTTCTCGGATTTTAAAGCCCGCATTAGATTTCTTCGCCTTAGTAACAACTGGTTTTTGTGCAGCAATTAATGTCATATCTGACACGGCTGCATCAATTACCTTTTTATTTGCTGCAGCTTCACCAACACCCATATTGAGTGTAATTTTAGTAATACGTGGAACTTCCATGACGCTATCATATGCAAACTCTTGCTTAAGCTGCGACATAATCGTATTTAAATAATATTCTTTTAACCTTGCCATCAAATCTCACCTAATTATTAGATATCAACCAGCTCACCGTTGGATTTAAAGATGCGCACCATCTTTCCATCCTCCAGTTTTTTAATCCCTACTTTATCAGCCTTTTTTGAAACTGGATTATACAAAGCCAGGTTCGTTAAATTAATTAAGGCTTCTTGCGATACAATTCCCCCAGAAATATTTTTTTGCGGGTTAGGTTTCACATGTTTTTTTACTAAATTAATGCCTTCTACGCGCGCACGGTTTTTAGCTGTGCTAATACTCAATACTTTACCTTGTTTACCTTTATCTTTACCGGTTAAGGCGATGACTGTATCACCTTTTTTAATTTTTCGCATATTGTCCCCTACCTTATAATACTTCAGATGCCAATGAGATAATTTTCATAAAGCGTTCGGTACGTAATTCTCTAGGAACGGGACCAAATACACGCGTGCCTACGGGTTGTAATTGTGCTGTCAATAAAATAACGGCATTACTATCAAAACGTATCACACTGCCATCAGCTCTACGCACTCTTTTTTTCGTACGCACAACAACAGCATGCCAAACTTCGCCTTTTTTCACCTTACCGCGCGGTACAGCATCTTTAACGCTAACTCTAATAACATCCCCAACTCCCGCGTAACGTCGCTTTGACCCACCGAGTACCTTAATGCACATCACACTACGAGCGCCGCTATTATCTGCCACAGCCAGCTTGGTTTGCATTTGTATCATAAAAAACTTCCCCTATCCCGCCGTTTCTTCAGGAACGGGTTGCTGATTTACCGATTTTACTACCACTTGCACAAGCGACCAGGCCTTACGTTTAGAAACCGGGCGTCCCTCCTGGATAATAACGATATCACCTTCTTGACATTGATTTTCAGCGTCATGAGCAAGGATTTTACTGCTACGTTTTAAATACTTTCCATATTTAGGATGCTTCACTTTACGTTCTACCGAAACGTTAATGGTTTTATCCATCTTATTACTGATAACTCGACCCGTTAAGGTTCTATTGACTTTAATAGCTTGGCTCATACTTTTTTCTGGCCTATGTTTTCGTGTAAAATAGTTAATATTGTTGCTAACAACCGCCGAACTGCCTTCAATCTATGTGTTGCAGTTAATTGATGTGTCGCATGCTGTGCTTCTAATTTAAACTTCTCCTGTCCTAACTTAAAACTTTCTTCCTTAAGTGATTCAATAGATAAATTTCTTAATTCAACCTTTTCTTTCTTATTCATTAAAGCACCGTCCGCGTAACAAAATTAGTTGTCATAGGCAATTTCGCTGCTGCCAATTTTAATGCGACTCTAGCCATCTCAGCAGATATACCTTCCATTTCAAATAAAACACGACCGGGTTGAATAACAGCTACCCAATATTCAACGCTACCCTTTCCTTTACCCTGACGCACTTCTAAAGGTTTTTTTGTAATCGGTTTATCAGGAAATACTCTAATCCAAACCTTTCCACCTCTTTTAATGTGTCGCGTTAAAGCACGGCGCGCTGCTTCAATTTGTCTCGAAGTAATAAAGCCTGCAGCAGTTGCTTTCAAGCCAAATTGTCCAAAACTAACTTCTGTGCCTCGTGTAGCAATTCCGCGATTACGCCCTTTAAACTGCTTACGATATTTTGTTCGCTTGGGTTGCAACATAATCTTTTCCCAACTATCTATTCTTCAATATTATTTTAACGCGTCGCTTCATCTACAATTTCTTTATTCGCAGCATGTTTAGCACTAGCAGGTTGACGCCTGCGACTATAATGCTTTTGATTTCGGTCATCAAGAAATTGTGTTTTAGCTTCAGTAGTTTCAATATTCGAAATTTTTGAACGATCAAAAACTTCACCTTTATAAATCCAAACCTTTACACCTAATTTTCCATAGGTTGTTTGCGCTTCTGCTAAACTGTAATCGATGTCCGCACGAAAAGTGTGTAATGGTACGCTTCCTTCTTGATAGCGTTCGCTACGAGCAATTTCTGCACCACCTAAACGTCCTGAAACATTAATCTTAATTCCAAGTGCGCCTAATCGTAAGGCTGTTTGCACCGCACGTTTCATAGCACGACGAAACATAACACGTCTTTCTAATTGTTGTGCAATATTTTCTGCAACTAATTTTGCATCTAATTCCGGTTTCTTTACTTCCACTACAGAAAGTCGAACAGGAACCAGCATAATTTTTTCTAATTGCTCTCTTAAACGATCGATGTATTCACCCTTTTTTCCAATCACTATCCCTGGCTTTGCAACGGAGATCGTTATTTTTGATTTTCTGGCTGCACGCTCAATTTGTATTGAAGAAACTCCAGCTTGTAAAAGTGCCTTTTCAATAAGTTTACGAGCACATAAATCACTGTAAAGATTATCTGCATAATCACGAGACTTTTTTGCATACCACCTAGCTGTCGATGTTCGGGTAATACCTAAACGTATTCCAACAGGATTAACCTTATGGCCCATAATTAGTTTTTCTCCCCATTTTCATCTGACACTTTTACTGTAATGTGACACGTTGGTTTTAATATACGGTTACTTCGGCCTTTAGCTCGGGCATGCATACGCTTTAAAGTTGGACCTTGATCTACAAATATAGTCGATACCTTCAGCATATCGATATCAGCTCCAGCATTATGTTCTGCATTCGCTACAGCAGATTCTAAAACTTTTTTTATCGCCTTAGCATTTTTTTTGACACTCATTGTCAAGATTTGCATTGCCTTTTCCACGGTTTGACCGCGTACTTGATTCGCCACTAACCGACATTTTTGCGGTGACAATCGTGCATATTTTAAATGTGCTGCAACTTCCACTTTCTAATCCCCATTAACTATTTTTTTTCATCTGCGCCTTTGGCTTTCTTATCAGCTGCTCTATGGCTACGAAAAGTTCGTGTAATAGAAAACTCTCCTAATTTATGACCTATCATATTTTCGGTAATATAAACAGGAACAAAGTCACGACCATTATGAACCGCTATCGTCAAACCTATCATTTCAGGCAAAATCATAGAGCTACGTGACCATGTCTTAATAGGTCGCTTAACACTTGCGGCTTGGGTTGCCTGTACTTTTTTCATTAAATGTCCCTGTATATACGGGCCTTTTTTTACTGAGCGTGGCACTAAATCACCTCATCAAATTAAATTATTTCTTTTTACGTCGTTGTACAATCATTTTTGCATCGCGTTTATTGCGGCGCGTTTTATAACCCTTGGTTGGCAGACCCGTAGGACTCACTGGATGTCGACCTCCTGAAGTTTTACCTTCACCACCACCATGCGGGTGATCAACCGGATTCATCGCCACACCTCTAACAGTAGGACGAATTCCACGCCAACGGGATGCTCCTGCCTTCCCTAAGGAACGCAAATTATGATCATTATTACTGACAACACCTATACTTGCTTTACATTCGACAGGTACTTTGCGTAGCTCCCCCGAGCGCAGCCGTATAGTAGCATAATCTCCCTCACGTGCAATGAGCTGTACATATGCACCAGCACTACGTGCTAATTGAGCGCCTTTCCCAGGTTTCAGCTCAATAGCGTGCAATACTGTCCCAACAGGGATATTGCGTAAAGGCAATGAATTTCCTGGCCGGATCAAAGCTTCTGATCCAGCACTAACCTGCATACCGACTTTGAGATCATTCGGAGCCAAAATATAACGACGCTCACCATCTGGATACAGAATCAACGCAATGTGCGCTGTACGATTTGGATCGTATTCTATCCTTTCAGCACGCCCACTAATTCCTTCTTTATCACGTTTAAAGTCTATTAAGCGATACTGTTGCTTATGACCCCCACCTTGATGACGCGTAGTAATTCTGCCTTGATTATTACGCCCGCCCTTTTTAGGTTTAGGAACTAATAAACTACTATGCGGTTTACCTTTATGTAGACCTACTTTGGAAATCTCAACGACAAAGCGTCGGCCTGGCGAAGTAGGATTTGCTTTTTTACTAGGCATAATACTTAATTCTCTCTATTTTGTTCCGGTAAAATCGATGTCATAGCCTTCTTTCAAGCTTACATAAGCTTTTTTCCAAGCTTTCAATTGGCCTTCAACTTGTTTAAAACGACGACCTTTAGCTTTTACATTCAAAAGTCGAACAGCATTTACTTTAACATTAAACAATGATTCTACCGCTTGCTTAATTTCTGATTTATTTGCGTTCTTTAATACTTTAAAAACGAACTGTCGATGCTTATCTGCTAGCATCGTAGATTTTTCTGATAAATGGGGCCGTTGAATAAGCTTAAAGCGACGCAACTGCTGAGTTAGGGCAATGTTCATCATGCTAAGAGTTCCTCAATTTGTTTTAAAGCAGGCGCTGTGATTAATATCTTTTCATAATGAATTAAGTTAACTGGATTAATAGCTTCCACGTCGGTTAATTCGACCTTATGTACATTTCTTGCCGCTAAAAAAATATTTTCATTAACTTCTTCAAGAACAATAAGAACTTTTTGGTCGATCTTGAGATTATGTAGTTTTTCAAGAAGATCACGAGTCTTAGCATTTTCGATTTCAAACGATTCTAAAACAATAAATCTTCCTTGTCGTAAAAGTTCTGAACAAATGGATCGCATTGCTGCACGATACATTTTTTTATTTACTTTTTGTGAAAAATCTTGCGTACTTGCCGCAAAAGTAACACCACCACTACGCCAAAGCGGACTACGAATAGTACCTGCTCTTGCACGACCCATACCCTTTTGCTTCCAAGGTTTTTTCCCTCCACCACTGACAGCGGCACGATTTTTCTGCGCACGCGTACCTTGCCGTCCGCCTGCTAAGTAAGCAGTGACAACTTGATGGACTAAAGGCTCGTTAAATCGACATCCGAAAACAGTTTCTGATAACTGCAGTTCTTGGTTCAAGCCATTCTTTGTTACTAAAGCCACTTGCATAAAGCCATTCCAAATATTTATAGTGCAATCAATCTACTAAGAGATCAACCTTGGTTTTGTTTATTCTTTTTTCGTACCGCGGGTTTTATAATAACGTGTCCGCCTGGAGCACCAGGCACCGCTCCTTTTATATGCAGCAAATGCCGCTCAGGATCGACCTTAACTACTTCTAAAGATTGAATAGTGCAACGGTGATTTCCTAACTGTCCACACATTTTCTTTCCTTTGAACACACGACCTGGTGATTGACGCTGACCTATAGAGCCAGGTGCACGATGTGAAAGCGAATTACCATGCGTTGCATCTTGTGTAGCAAAATGGTGTCGCTTAATGACACCGGCAAACCCTTTACCTTTATTAGTTCCAGTTACATCAACCCATGTGCCTAATTTAAATAATTGATCAACCGTAATCTCTTTCCCTAATGATAAGTCCTTTAAAAATTCAGTATCATCGTCATTTAATTGAAATTCCCAAAGACCTTTTCCAGGCTCAACGTTGGCCTTAGCAAAATGACCTGCTTCAGCTTTATTTAGACGTGAAGAAGATTTTTTGTCTGTAGTTACTTGAACAGATTCGTATCCATCGCGCTCTTTCGTTTTAATTTGAACGATACGATTAGGCAGTATTTCAACGAGCGTAACCGGTATTGCTGTACCATTCTCAGCATATATCTGTGTCATACCACATTTTCGACCTATTAAACCCATTGTCATAAAAAACACCTACACTGAATTAGTACTTTTAAGGAAATTACTTATCTTTCTTTTCGCTTTTTTCTTTTTTATCACTCATAATTTTTACCTGAATCTCAACATTAGAAGGTAAAGCTTCAAGATATTTGAGCGCATCTACTGTTTTGTCAGTCGAGGCATAAACGTCTATTAAACGTTTATGCGTACGTATTTCATACTGATCCCTAGCATCTTTATCAACATGGGGTGAAATGTTAAGCGTGCACTTCTTTTTATGTGTTGGCAAAGGTAGTGGAGAGATAATAGCTCCTGTTCTTTTCAATGAATTCACAATCTCTTTTGTTGTTGCATCGATTAATCGATGATCAAACGCAAGTAGGACAATACGTAAATCTGGGCTTTTTAAAGACATAAAATTTCCTACTGACCACTAGGCCTTTTTACCTTTTTTAATAAGTTTAGAAACAACACCAGACCCTACAGTTTTTCCACCTTCACGAATAGCAAAACGTAAACCTTGTTCCATAGCAACACCGTACTCATTCATCAGTGTCACTGAAATCTTGACGTTATCACCTGGCATAACCATTTCTGATCCTTCAGGAAGTTTAATCGTTCCGGTTACATCAGTCGTTCTGAAATAAAATTGTGGCTTATAGTTATTCATAAATGCCGTGTGACGACCACCTTCTTCCTTAGTCAACACATAAATTTCCGCTTCAAATTCTACCCAAGCTTCTACGGTACCTGGCTTAGCTAAAACTTGTCCGCGCTCTACGTCTTCGCGTTTTAATCCCCTGATTAACGCACCTATATTGTCACCCGCTTCACCCTGATCCAATAATTTACGAAACATTTCTACGCCAGTCACTGCGGTATCTTGTACAGCTCGTAAGCCCACCACTTGCACAGCATCACCTACTTTTATAATTCCACGTTCTACACGACCGGTTACTACTGTTCCACGACCTGAAATGGTAAATACATCTTCGATAGGCATTAAGAAAGACTTATCGGTATCACGAACAGGCTCTGGGAAATATTCATCCATCGCTTTAACCAATGCATAAACACCACCGCCTTCACAATCTCCTTCTAATGCTTTCTTAGCCGATCCACGAATAACGGGAATGTCATCGCCTGGAAATTCATATTTAGAGAGTAAATCTCTAATTTCCATTTCAACTAAATCTAATAGTTCTGCATCATCTACCATGTCACATTTATTTATAAATACAACTATGTTAGGCACACCTACTTGTCGCGCTAATAAGATATGCTCACGTGTTTGTGGCATAGGACCATCTGCTGCACTCACCACGAGTATTGCACCATCCATTTGTGCTGCACCCGTAATCATGTTTTTGACATAATCGGCGTGACCAGGACAGTCAACGTGCGCGTAGTGACGTTTGTCACTTTCATACTCTACGTGCGAAGTCGAAATAGTGATACCACGAGCTTTTTCTTCAGGGGCTTTATCAATTTTATCAAACGCAATTGCTTCACCACCAAATTTTTCTGCCATACATTTGGTAATTGCTGCCGTCAATGTTGTTTTACCATGATCGACGTGGCCTATTGTTCCCACGTTTAAGTGGGGCTTATTTCGTACAAACTTTCCAGTGGCCATAATTTTTACCTCAATAACTATTAATTATTTACTATCATCTTTTTTACGAATAATGCCATCCGCAACATTAGCGGGAGCTTCGTTATATTTACCAAACTCCATCGTATAGGTAGCACGTCCTTGAGTCGCTGAACGTAAATCAGTGGCGTAACCAAACATTTCCGCAAGTGGAACCTCAGCATGTATCATTTTTCCACCACCGGCAGGTAAATCATCCATACCCTGTAAAATACCACGACGACGATTTAAATCACCCATGACATCGCCCATATACTCTTCAGGTGTCACCACTTCAACTTTCATAATGGGCTCTAACAAGATGGGTGACGCTTTACGTGCACCTTCTTTAAAAGCCATAGAACCTGCAATTTTGAAAGCCATTTCACTGGAATCGACATCATGATAAGTACCATCAAAAAGTGTTACTTTAACATCGACGACCGGATAGCCTGCTATCACACCATTTTCTAATTGCTCTTTTATTCCTTTATCAACAGCTGGAATATACTCTCTAGGAATAACCCCACCAACAATAGCATTTTCAAACTCGTAACCTTTACCCGCTTCTAATGGCTCCAACTTAATCCATACATGACCATACTGACCACGACCACCACTTTGACGAACAAATTTTCCTTCTTGCTCAACAGATTTACGTATTGTTTCCCGATAAGCAACTTGTGGCTTACCCACATTGGCTTCTACACTAAACTCTCGTTTCATTCGGTCTACAATAATCTCTAAATGTAACTCACCCATACCAGAGATAATGGTTTGACCTGATTCTTCATCTACTCGTACACGAAAAGAAGGATCTTCTTGAGCAAGTTTACTCAAAGCAATAGACATTTTCTCTTGGTCAGCCTTGGTTTTAGGCTCTACCGCAACGGAGATCACCGGCTCAGGAAACTCCATACGCTCTAATGTAATAATATTATTTGGATCTGAAAGTGTATCACCTGTCGTGGTATACTTTAAACCCACTGCGGCTGCAATATCTCCAGCACGAACCTCTTTTATTTCTTCTCGCGTATTAGCATGCATTTGCACGATACGTCCTATACGTTCTTTTTTACTTTTAACGGGGTTATAAACACCATCGCCACTTTTTACTACGCCTGAATAGACTCGAAAATACACTAATGAACCGACAAAAGGATCAGTCGCTATTTTAAACGCAAGCGCTGCAAAAGGAGCATCATCAAGAGGCGGCCTTTCAGCAACGGTTTGCTTAGCATCATCGAGCACACCTTTAATCGCTGCAACATCATTAGGGGCCGGTAGATACTCAATAACAGCATCCAACATAGCCTGCACCCCTTTATTCTTAAAAGCAGAACCACATAGCACTGGAACAATTTTATTATCTAGGGTCAATAAACGAATAGCTTTTTTGATTTCATCGATCGTAAACTTTTCACCATTGAGATATCGCTCTGTCATTTCTTCAGAAGCTTCAGCAACCGTCTCAATGAGCTTTTCATGCCACGCTTCACACTCAGCTTTTAGAGCCTCGGGAATATCTCGATACTCAAAGCGCATACCCTGCGTACTTTCATCCCAGTAAATAGCCTTCATTTGCACTAAATCAACCACGCCTTCAAATTTTTCTTCTGCGCCTATCGGAATATGGATAGGAATAGGACGCCCACCTAAACGCTTAGCTATTTGCTCAACAACACGCAAGAAATTAGCGCCTGCTCTATCCATCTTATTAACAAAAGCTAAACGCGGCACTTGATATTTATTTGCTTGACGCCATACCGTTTCAGATTGCGGCTCAACACCACTCACGGCACAAAAAACGACACAAGCTCCATCTAGCACACGCAGCGAACGTTCAACCTCAATCGTAAAATCAACATGGCCAGGCGTATCGATGATATTGATACGATGCTGAGGGAATTGATGCGCCATACCATCCCAAAAACAGGTGGTTGCAGCCGAGGTTATCGTAATACCGCGTTCTTGTTCCTGAGCCATCCAATCCATAATGGCAGTGCCCTCGTGGACCTCACCAAGCTTATGTGATACACCAGTATAAAATAAAATACGCTCTGTTGTTGTTGTCTTCCCCGCATCGATATGGGCAATAATACCGATATTTCGATAGCGTTCTATGGGTGTTTGTCGATCCACTCTCAGTACCTTTTAAATTTTTAAAATCAGCCGAACCGGAAATGAGCAAAAGCTTGGTTAGCTTTTGCCATACGGTGTGTATCTTCTCGTTTCTTCACTGCGATGCCTTTGTTATCATAAGCATCTAAAATTTCCGCTGACAAGCGTTGCGCCATAGTCTTTTCGCTACGTTGGCTCGCTGCTACCTTAAGCCAACGCATCGCTAAGGCAGTACGTCGCGATGGACGCACCTCAACCGGAATCTGATAGGTTGAGCCACCTACGCGTCGGGCTCTTACCTCGACATTCGGCCGGATATTATCCAATGCCTGATAAAAAATATCGAGTAATGCATCTGCATTGAAGCCTACCTTACCAGCACCACCTTCGCCACCACTCCCTTCGTCACCCTCTTCTAAATCTTTCTCTATTTTTTTATATTTTTCCTTTAAACGGATATTTAGTCTTTCTAAAGCACCATATACAATTTTTTCCGCAACGGCTTTTTTCCCATTTTTCATTACCGAGTTAATAAACTTACTCAATAACTCACTTTTAAACTTAGGATCAGGGAGGATAACCCTCTTAGCAGCAACACGTCTTCTTGGCATAACTCAATTCCTAGCTATTTAATTATTTATCTTTAGGCCTTTTAGCACCATATTTAGAACGCCCTTGTTTTCGGCCCGACACCCCTGAGGTATCTAAAGCACCACGCACCACATGATACCGAACACCGGGTAAGTCTTTCACCCGTCCGCCACGCATCAGAATAACCGAGTGCTCCTGGAGATTATGGCCTTCACCACCGATATAAGTCGTTACTTCCATCCCATTGGTTAAACGCACCCGTGCCACTTTACGTAAGGCTGAGTTCGGTTTTTTAGGTGTAACTGTATAGACACGAGTGCAAACACCGCGCTTTTGGGGACATTCTCCCAGCGCAGGCACCATTGATTTAGTGCGTCTTTGTACACGCGGTTTTCGTACTAACTGGTTAATTGTGGCCATGTAATCTCTTTACTTAAAAATGTGGCTTAATTTAATCTGAATACTTTATTTTTTTAATGTAAATCAAACTTTGGTTTGCGTTTACATTAAGTTTTCAGGCGTTACAGTAAGCTCAAAAAATACTTTCTTCATCGAACGAAGAGGGGCGAGATTGTAAAGAGACCGCTCTAAGATGTCAAGTATCGACATCGCTTTCTCGGCTTATTTTCTAAGCTAATTCTGTATCTTTTCTTTACAAATTTAGTAAAAAATAAATTTTAATTAAAGTAAGTATCGTTTGCTACTGTAATCTTCCTATCTTATACACCGTTAACTTATACAAGGCTGCTAGCGTGAAGACTTCTCTTGTCTTGCCTAATCAATAATTACGCCTTCTCCTTCTCACACTGTCTATATATTTATTAGGGAAGAAAGCCAGAGGGCTCACATTGCAGGACATTGCTTGCCTCATTCACTGTAGTTTCGGTTGATTTTTTAAAAAACGTCGTGTTAGTTTTAGATATCCAACTTTCATCTAGAATAGGATAAGGTTTGACTAGTTTATCAAAACAACGCTTAATCGCTACTAAAAGTGACTGTAAAAAGTGTATAAAAGCTTCTAGTAAATTAGCTTTTTTTGAAAAAAATACGTTTTTAAGTAGGGTTTCTGTACAGTTAACATAGGCACTTTGAATGTTGACGGCTAATTTATAGCCTTTATCTTTAACAGCATTAAGTTTCAGCAAGATACAAGAATGGGTTTGGCAAAAGTCTCCTTTTTCGATGGGGTCTTCTTCCCTATTAAAATGTTTTTTTTCTTTATAGACATTAATTTCTTCAATTTGGATACCCTTTCCCTCTACCCAGGACAAATTTATCCTCATGTCCGGTTGTCCAATAATAGCGTTCTGATTTTGCTGCTGGTAACAGTCATTAATTAACTCCGTGCTTATCGATGAAAAAGCATGTAGAAAACCACCTTGATGAAAAGAATAGAGCACCAACGCCAGATAATGATTTTTTAACTCCTGGTCTTTTATCTGCACCAATAGATGAGTTTCAATAAATTCGGAAAGATCTTTTTCGTCTTTAAATTTCTTATCATTTCGTAGCTCCTTAACGCTTTTTCCATTAATAAAATAAATTTCCCAATTTCTGGACCAATCGCCCATTGTGACATTTTGACCGATTGTGACCTCGATTGTTTTATTTTTTAAACTCCATAATTCATCCTTTAAAATTGGCTGCTTAAAAGGTTCCTCATGCGAAATTTTTATATTTTTAGGTTTATTTAAGCGCGCCAATTGAGTTTCTAATTGAATATTTTTCACATTCGATGCTAAATCGCTAGGAGCAAAATTGAAAAATTTAACCAAACCTTCAGCTCCTGGTGCATTTTCTGAAGCCACCTGTTGATGGTGACCCGATTCAAAGAAATATTTACATAATTCTAAAAGCAATGCTCTATCTTGTTTGTTATCATCATGACGAGGATATCTTTTTTTTAACTCATAAAAGGTCTCCATTGCATCAGCCGCAATTAATGCCCCACCAGTGCGATCTTTGCCACTTTTACAGGCCACCCAAGCTATCCCACCGATACAATTCAAAATAACCATTTCAGCTGAACTTATTAGCATCTGATAATGCCTTGCATCCGCTGTTAATACACCTTGTGTGGTTGGAATTGCCAATAAAGCTTGCAAAGCATCCAATAGTCGAACAGTATTTTTATCAAATTTATCTTCTTGTTTTAATTCAAGGTTTTTATCCAATGAATCTTTTTTTAAGAGATCTTCTATAGCTTTAATTAATTCTTTTTTATCTTTTTTTGCGGAGGAATTTATATTTCGCCCATAAAGATCAAGCTCGCTTATTAGCTTACGTAACGTTGAATTTTTATCCTCAGATCGTTTGCTCTCCTCAATGTAGTTTAATAATGTGGGAAGTTGTTCTGGTGGATGGGTGATCTTTTTTTTGAACAATAAAGGAGTTAAATAACGTCCGACTGCATTTAGTAATCTTGCTGTATTAAAATCATTGTGCTTAGTTTGATCAGGATGGACACCAAAATGCCGTAATATATTTAGTGGATGATTAGTCGACAATAAAGTTATTTTAACTGGTTTATATTGTTTATATTTAATACAGCCATCAGAATCAACCATCAGATCAAATTTAGCTAAAAAATCTTTGTAATAGAGAGTTTCTAACTGCTCTTCAGTAAAAAAAAGCGCTGTAATTTTTGTATCTTTGGCGGCAATCTGCTCATTAGGATTTTCTAAAGCTGATTGAAAAAGCTCGACTACCCGCTCTTTCATCTCATACAGCAGTGTGTCATTTTCACTCGCATCTGTAAAATAATCAGCTTTAAGCGTAGCCGCCAATCCTGGCGATAAAAGAGATTGAGTTAAAATAACAAGCTCTTGTTGATTTAGACTGCCTAAAGCCTTGAGTTGTTCGTCTAAGCTCAATCTGACCTGAGATGCTAAATTTAAACAGCTTAAACGGTACCGCTCATCACTCGCCTGTTTCTCTGCCATTAAATCAATTGGAGCAGGAGTTGCATGGCGAAAATTACGTGAAACTTCAACACCATTAATCTGGCAACTATGCATCGACAAATTAGCTAGACCTGCGACGCTACGCAGTGAGGAAGGTATCGATCGTTTAGAGAGCTCCTCTGCGTTTTTCTTAATAAAATCCTGCTGCCACTTAGGTAATGACTCAAACCAAAAAGGTTTAAATTCAGACCTATATTCCTGCAACAAAATATCCTTGTCGGTATATGGAGTTTCACTTTGAACTATCTCAAGGGATGCTAATTGGCTATCCTCACTTACAAAAGAAACCGATGTATCGAAAGTTTCACGGCCCTTCTGCCACACTGCACAACGTTCCGCGACACACAACGATTTTAAAGGATTTTTTAAGGTTGTGTGGAAAACTAATATTGAAATATAAGATGCAATTAAGCTCTTGAATTTTACATTGGCAGCTTCAAAACAAATTCTCTTATCTTTTTGAAGGTCATTAAGGTCATTCTCATAATCTTTATAAAGTTTGTCGATTCGATCATAGATAGAATCTGTTCGAGCTGAAAATTTATTGCCCAACTTCCATTCTTGTTCAGTTAAATGACTTACCAACAACCGCATACCTGCTTTATAAGACTGTCCTCGCAGAATAAAATTGCCTTTTAAGCTGGATCTAGGTTTTACAGTAGCCATTAAACACCTCTTCTTCTTTTCGATTAATCCAAAATATGCTTTATCCAATAA